>JAYUAG010000001.1:0-14706 GCA_043741475.1 Thermoflexaceae bacterium
CTTCGCGTCACTCGCCATGGCGTTCAGCACCTCCGTCGTGACGCGATTCTACGCTTGATGGTCACGGGGCATCAAAACACCGTGGCGCTGCAGGCGTGCAACTTCGCACTATATCAGTTATGAACGGTAGAATAGACTTAAAGACTATTCTTATGTCCGGGGCCGGTCACCAACACGGTACCCACCTGTCACCCGTTGTGCATTGCTCTGTCACCGGCCTTGCCCTGAACATTCGGAACAGACACCCGAACGACGCGGACGCGTGGCGTACGGGTGAAACACACTCGCAACCGCGTGTTTTTCGGGGGAACACAGCAATGGAATGGCCAGACGCCCAACTGACCATCACCGCAATCAACCCAATCATTGATAACGACGAACTGATAGAAGACGCGGGCGCAAGCCCGAATCGGCTGTCCCACGAAGACCAGCAACAGCTGGTGATGCAGTACGCGCCGCTCGTGCGGCGCGTGGCCCGTTCTCTCCCTCTGGAGATCCCGGGCCTCCTGGAGTACGAAGACGCTGTCGGCTACGGCACCTGCGGGCTCGTCGAGGCGGTGCGCCGCTACGACCCGTCCAAAGGCACCAATTTCCACGCCTACGCCGTACGCCGCATCCGCGGCTCCATGATCGACGCCTTCCGCCGCATGGACCGCCTCAGCCGCACCATGCGCCAGAAAGCCCGCGAGGTGCAGCGCGCACAGAGCGAACTCGAAGTGCTGCTCGGCCGTTCACCCACGGAACTCGAGGCGGCAGGACACCTTGGCGTCACGATTAACCAGTACCGTGACGCGATCTCCAACGCCCGCTGGGTGACGGTCTCGCTCGACCGGATGCTCTCCAAGGACGACGACGGCGATTCGTTCCCGGCGGCAGAAATGCCGACGCACGAAGATGACATCGACTTCACGCGCGCGTTTGAGACGCGCGAACTGTACGAAGACCTGCTCGTGGCCGTGAAAGGCCTACCCGAGCGGGAGCGCCTCGTGATCGCCCTCTACTATGTGGAGAAGCTCACGATGAAAGACATCGCCACGGTGCTGTCCGTTTCGGAGACCCGTGTCAGTCAGCTCCACGGCCAGGCCGTGAAGCGCCTCCGCCGCGCTATGTTGCGTGACGCGGCGTAGACACCACTTGCAAATGGGGAACCCGCGAAGGCCCTGCTCACTGAGCAGGGCCTTTCGTCTTTCCACCTAACCGTCACCCTTTGCCTGCGGGGTGGCCGGTCGAGTTTAGACATGTGGACGCACTCGCCCGAATTGGGCGCAGGCGTGACCGGCTGGCAGGCGGAGCCAACCGGACTCGAACCGACGGGGGTTGGGAATGGCAGACCGACATGATCAGCGACGGGCGGTCGCGTTCGTTACGCATACGCGCGAATACCGGTCCGCGGAAGTGCTGCCCGCGCTCGCCCGCCTGGGTTACATCACCACCGAACGGCCGAGCGACCGCGACACCGAACGCCTCCTCATCCAGCTCGCACCGGACCTCGTCGTCCTTGCGGTGGACCCCCGTACCGACAGCGACGTGACCCTAATCAAGACCATCGCCCGTTCGTCGCGCGCCTCGGTCGTTGTACTCGCTCCTGGCCCTCACACCAACGGCATGAGCGTCGCCCTCGAAGCAGGCGCCGATATCTGCCTGCGCGACACCGACGGCGCGGAGCTGCTTGCGGCCCAGCTGACGGCCATCCTCCGGCGCAAGTCACCCGGAGCCTTCGACGCGATGGAGGGCGGCCCCACGAACATCACCGTCCGCGACCTGGCGCTCGACTTCGACCGCTGCCAGGCGAATCGCGGCGACGAGCTGATCCCGCTGACGCCGACGGAGTTCAAGATCCTCGCCTATCTCGCCCGCAACGCCGGCAAGGTCATCAGTCCGGTCGAGATCCTCAGGGCCGTGCAGGACTACACGTACTCCGAGCGCGAGGCGCAGGAGATCGTGAAGGTGTACATCCGCCGTATCCGCCGCAAGGTGGAGTTGGAGCCTTCAGAGCCTAACTACATCGTCAACGTGCGCGGTTTCGGCTACATGCTCGAGCGCCGCGCGCGCCTCCGCGACGGCCAGTTCGCCGACGAAGCCGCCGCCTGACCGCCAGTCTCGCGTCCCTCGGTGAGTTATGTAGTTCGCGGAGTTCGATGCGAATCACGCGATCGTGACGTCTTCACAGAGGTAGACGTCCTGGATGGCGTTCAACAAAGCGATGCCTTCGCCCATCGGCCGCTGGAACGCCTTGCGTCCGCTGATCAGGCCCATGCCGCCGGCGCGCTTGTTGATCACAGCTGTTTTCACCGCTTCCGCGAGGTCGCTCTCACCGGCGCTGGCGCCGCCGGAGTTTATGAGGCCGACGCGGCCCATGTAGCCATTCGCGACCTGGTAGCGTGTCAGGTCGATCGGATGGTCCGTGCTCAGCTTCGTGTACATCCGCTCATCGAACTTGCCGAAGCTACCATTTTCGTTGAGCGCCTTGAATCCGCCGTTCGTCTCGGGCAGCTTCTGCTTGATTATGTCCGCCTGGATCGTCACGCCAAGGTGGTTTGCCTGGGCGGTGAGGTCGGCGGAGGTCTCGTAGTTCACACCGTTCACCTTGAAGCCCGGATTCCTCAGGTAGCACCAGAGCACCGTCGCCAGGCCCAACTCGTGCGCGTGGGCGAACGCCTGGGCGACATCGACGATCTGGCGGTTGCTCTCTTCGCTGCCGAAATAGATGGTCGCGCCCACGGCCGTCGCGCCCATGTTCCAGGCTTCCTTGATCGTCCCGAAGATGATCTGGTCGAACGTGTTGGGGTAGGTCATGAGCTGGTTGTGATTCAGCTTTACGATGAAGGGGATGCGGTGTGCGTACTTGCGTGAAATCGAGCCCAACACGCCAAAGGTAGAGGCGACGGCGTTGCAGCCGCCATCGAGCGCCAGCCGGACGATGTTCTCCGGGTCGAAGTAGGCGGGGTTCTTTGCGAACGAGGCGCCGCCCGAGTGCTCGATGCCCTGGTCGACAGGCAGGATGGAGAGATAGCCCGTGCCCGCGAGGCGGCCGTGCCCGATGAGGGACTGGATGCTGCGGAGCACCTGGGGGTTGCGATCGGAATCGCTCCACATGCGCGTCACCGTGTCCGCGCCCGGCAGATGGAGACTCGCCGACGGGATTGTTTCGCAACGATGGTTGAGAAGGCGATCAGCGTCGCTACCGAGCAGGTCGGCAATACGGCTAATGGCGAGTTCTGGGGCCGGGGGAGCGGCGGTGACCATTGCGATGGCATCTCCGGGAGGTTGTAAGGGCAGTGTGCCCGGCCGACGCATCGCCGCTCCTGGCCGCGTCGCGGTACCGCCACCCTCCGTCTTGCGATGATACGCCCCGAAGGGGATCTATGGTCGAGCGCTCGTTAGAGAGCGTTCGCGGGCCGGATCGTTACCAGGTGCCATCGCCCGGCGGCGTGTTCCAGACCTCGACGATGCGGTCGCCGGCGATCCGGAACACCTCCAGCCCGGCGAGCGAACCGCCGTCGTGGTGGAGCTCGTAGCACACCGTGATCGCGTCGTCACCGTGCTCCCACATCCGCACGTTCACCAGTCGGAGGCCGGGGAAGCGTTCGTGCGCGCCGTGGAAACGGGCGACGTTCTCCTCAAGGGAGACTGCGACGCTCGCTCCCGGATCGTGGCGCAGGCAGCCATCGGCGACCATGGTGCGGAAGGCCGCCTCGTCCCGCCGGTTCCAGACCTCGGTGTACCGCTCGATGAAGGCCCGTATATTGGTCACGCTCCCGCACTCCTCGCCCGAGATTGTGCCGCTGTGCCCTCATACGGGAAATCGGATACCGGCTCGCGGTTTGACAGGGCTGGCCGCGCGCGGCCAGACTCGCCCCCATGTCCTACGAGACGTTGCAAATCGAACGCGGGGGCGGCGTCGCACGCGTCTGGTTGAACCGCCCGGAACGCCTCAACGCGCTCAACGGCACGGCCTTGAATGAAATCACCGACGTCTTCACCGCGTTCCAGCGCGACTTCGAGACAAGGGTGATCGTCCTCGGCGGGCGAGGGAGTAGCTTCAGTTCGGGCGCGGACCGAACCCAGCCCCCGGCGCCGGCCCTCGAACAAGACCCGAGTGGCCGCGAGCGCCGCTACCTCAGCCAGGCCGGCCGCCGCGCGCTCGAGGCCGTGGAGCGCGTGGAAGCGACTACCATCGCTCGCCTCCACGGACACGTGATCGGAGGCGCCTTCGTCCTCGCCCTCGGTTGCGACCTCCGCATCGCCGCCGAGACGACGAGCTTCCTCGTCCCGGAAGTCGAACTTGGCATCCCGCTGACGTGGGGCGCTGTGCCGCGATTGATCCGCGAGGTGGGAATGGCGCGGGCGAAGGAGATCGTCCTGATGTGCGAAGGTTTCGACGGACGCACCGCGGCCGAGTGGGGCCTCGTCAATCGCGTCGTGCCCGATGGTGACCTCGACGCCGAGGTGGACCGCTGGGCGGCACGGCTTTCCGGCATGCCTGAGTGGGCGCTCCATATGAGCAAGACCCAGTTCCGCGCCTATGGGCTGGCCTCGGTGCTCGGGGACGTGACGGAGACGGACGGCGACCTCCTCGCGGGGGCAAGCCGCTTCGAACCCGGGCGCTTCGCCATGCCAGAAAAGCAACGACAGCCCGCTGACCGCTGATCGCGCGGCTTCAGAACCAGGCTTCGACGACATACACGTCGGCCGATAGACCCGAGAGAAGGTCTGTTTTGCGTACGGACCAGACGTCGCCACGCTGAATCGCGCCCCAGATGTGCGCGCCACCCGTGCAGCTATAGCTGTCGCGCTCCGAGTCTTCGTCCACCGGACTGTCGACGCCGTTGAAGGTGCACTCCACGCCGTCCGCGAGCACGAGGAACCAGGGATTGCCGGACGCGGAACGGGAGACAGCGGGCAGCTCGTCTGTGAGCCGGAGCCGAATCCCTGCCCCGGCGCTGACGGGTGTCTCCTCGCAGATCACCGCTCCGTCCGGGTCGTCAGGGTCGGCGAAACACGGGTCGAAGAGTTCCTGCCCGGCCGTGCAGCGATAAGCGCCCTGGCGCAACACACGGATGGAGGCCGCGAAGCAGGTCCCCTCCACCTCGGGCCTGGCGCCGGAAGACACGCTAAAGCGCGTTACCTGTGTGAGCTCAGCGGGCGGGGGCGCGGGCGCCCCCACGGGGATGCCGGCGTCCGCGTCGTCGAGTGCTAACCGGACGCGTGCCGAGACCCCTTCGATCGTCTCAATCGCGGCCTCCTGCGACTCCTGATTGCGTGTCATGACCACGGCAATCAGGTCGACAGTCCCATCCCGGTGGAGCGACATCCCGGCGCTGCTCACCCGCCAGCCGGTCGTCGCCGGGTACCAGCCGTTCTTGGTCGCGACGACAGCCTCACCGGCGTCACGACCGGCAAGGGCGACAGGTACACCCCAACGCTGGTCGTCGCCGATGTGGGTGAGAAGCTGCAGCGCCAGCTCGGAGGACGGCTCGCTAAGGAGGTCGCGGGCGGCAATGTGGCTGAAGAGCCGCACCATGGCGACAGCCGTCGCTGTAGAGTCGCCCCATGCGCCGTTGGGCGCTGAACGGATGCCCGTGATCGCGGAACGACGAAGAAACGCGTCCATCGCTGGCCCGCCGCCCATCGCCTCCCAAAGGACGTCCGCGGCCCCGTTGTCGCTGTACTCGATCATCCCCTCCAGCAGCGAGAGTTCGTCCTCGTCGGGCTCACGAGCCTGCTGCGCCACCCAGTCGAGGTACGTCAACATCAACGGCACCTTCGTCAGGCTGGCCATAGGGAACGGCGTATCGGCGTTCTCGACGAGCAGACGCCCAGAGGCCGGCACGGCCACGGCCACGGCCCACTGGCGTGGCCGCGCATCGAGGTATTCTTGAGCCGCGGGAGCAGCGACACGCAGCGGCTCGCGAACAACCGAGATGCCGCCCGCGAGCGCCATCCGCCGGGGAACCACCGGTTCCGGGGCCGGGGCGCCAACCTCATCGGGTTGGGCGAGGCTCTCCGTGCCCTGCGCCGCCTCAAGGACGGGGGTTGATTCAGGCTCCGTCGCACGTGTCGTCGCGCTACCGCAAGCGCCGAACACAGCGGCGCAGCAGACCATCAGGAGCACGCCGACCCAGTCCCGGCGATGGTTGCCAATCACCATGCAACCCATCAAAGCCCGCCAGCTGAAAGATTGCAAGCCCAGATCCGACGCAACAACGTCCTTAGCCCGACCGCAAGGGAGGGCCCCAGACTGTGGCGCGACGGACGAGAGCGCTTGCTGGCGCGCGGGCTAAAGGTTGGATTGCCGATGGCCGCAACACGGGTGCGGTATGATTGCAGGTCTTGAAGACCGACCTCCCCGGACACCGCCCGACGGGGATCACGGGACCATCATCCGCAGTCGAGGATGAGGTTCGGACGGCCGTGTTCGGCGACCAGGCCGCCCGCGGCGCCGCAAGGGTGCGCATTCGCGAAGCGGCGCAGGCGTCCGGCGTCCACTCGGCCTCAATCGCGCCGCTCTATTTCGCGCGGGGGCGGGGTGAGGTGTCGGGCTTCACGGTGCCCGCGGTGAATATTCGGGGGATGACCTTCGATGTTGCGCGTGCCCTCTTTCGGGCGATGCTCGCGACGGACTGTGCGGCCGCTATCTTCGAAATCAACCGCGCCGAGATCGCGTTTTCATCGCAGGAGCCGGACGAGTTCGCCAGCGTCGTCCTTGGAGCTTCCGTTGCGGAAGGCTGGCGCGGGCCCGTCTTCATCCAGGGCGACCACTTCCAGGCAGGCGCGCGTGCCTTCGCCGCCGACCCTGAAGGGGAAGCACGGGCGTTGGAGGACCTCATCGACAGGGCCGCCGCGGCCGGCTTCGGATGCATCGATATCGATACGTCGACCTTGGTGCAGCTAGATCGGGCCGGCGAAGCCGAGCAGCAGGAGCCGAACGCGGTGCTGACTGCGCGTCTCGCCGGTTATGTCCGGCGCGTAGAGAGCGCCGACGCAAACACTGCGATCGGTGGCGAGATCGGCGAGGTGGGCGCGCACAACAGCACGGTCGCTGAATTGCGTGCCTACGTGGACCGGTTCCACGCGCTTTCCGCTGGCATCAGGCTCACCAAGGTGAGCGTCCAGACCGGCACGCGGCACGGCGGTATCGCCCTCCCGGATGGGAGCGTCGCCGACGTGGCCCTCGACTTCGCCACGCTGAAGGAACTCTCCCGTGTAGCGCGCGAAGAGTACGGCATGGCCGGCTGCGTGCAGCACGGCGCCAGCACCCTTCCCGAGGAATTGTTCGGCCGCTTCCCGGAGGTAGAGACGGCCGAGGTCCACCTCGCGACCGGCTTCCAGAACCTGATCCTGGATCATGGCGCGTTCCCGGCCACGCTCCGTCGAGATATGGAGGCCCACTGCGCCGAGCATTTCCACGCCGAACGCACGCCCAACGAGACGGACGCCCAGTTCTTCTACAACCTGCGCAAGAAGGCATGGGGGCCGTTTAAGGCAGAGACCTGGGATCTCCCGGAAAGCGTACGGGCGGAACTCCGCGGAGCATTGGAGGAGCGCTTCACGGCGCTGATCAGGCGCCTCGGTGTCGCCGGCAGCAAGGCGATGGTTGAGCGTTATGTGCATGACGGAATCCCCAGGGGCGCCGTGGCTGGATAAGAATTTACCAATTCTTTCCTAAGTTCTTTACCATCACTTCGGCCCGCACCGGCTACGGTGGTGGGGAACTCCACGGAGGCTTCCACACCATGCGTATCCTTGTTGTCGAAGATGAAGAACCGATCGCCAGTGCGATCGAACGTGGCCTGATCCGCCTCGGCTATGCCGTCGACGTGGCGTACGATGGCGCGGAAGCCCTCGAAAAGGCGACCGTGAATAGCTACGACGTGATCTGCCTCGACCTCAACCTGCCGCGGCTCGATGGCGTCGAAGTGTGCAAGCGACTACGGGCGGACCGCTTCGCCGGCGGCATCATTATGTTGACCGCGCGCAGCGCAATCCGCGACCGCATCGAAGGCCTCGACCACGGCGCCGACGACTACCTGGTGAAGCCCTTCGCCTTCAGCGAACTGGCCGCCCGCATCCGCGCGATCACGCGCCGAGAAGGCAGCCTGCGCGAACCGCTGATTGACACCCGCGGATTGGAGTTGGACCCGAACACGAATCGCGCGCGGCGCGACGGACACGAGATCCATCTCACGCCTAAAGAGTTCTCACTCGTCTACTACCTGGCACGCAACGAGGGAAGGGCCGTCCCCCAGGAGGAGCTGCTCGAACACATCTGGGATGAACATGCGAATCCGTTCACGCAGACCGTGAAGGTGCACATGAACAACCTGCGGCGCAAGCTGAATGAGGGGTTCAGCGACCTGCTGATCGAGACCATCCGGGGGAAGGGCTACGTCCTCTAGGATTCAGATTCCGCCGTTCGCGCGCTCTGTGCGCTTCAAGCTCACGCTCTGGTATTCAGGGCTGCTGCTGGTTTTCGGCGTCGCCTTCGTCCTCTCCCTCAACCTCGCCGCGCGGCTGGATCACCCGCGCGTGGACCCGGCCGATCTGCGCGTCAGGGGCGTCTATTGGGAAGCGGTGGTGACGGGGCCGGGTCAGGCGCTGCTTGTGCCGCGAAACGTCACGCTTGCGCAGGCGGGTGAAACCGCTTACTCACAGAACCTCGAACGGCTCCGCGTCTGGTCGCTCTTCGCTGTGTTCGGGCTCGCCCTCGCCTCCGGCGTCGGCGGTTACATGCTTTCGGGAATGCTCCTGCAGCCGGTTCGCGATATAACGCAGGTGGCGTCCGAAATCAGCACGACGAACCTCAACCGGCGCATCAACCACCAGGGCGCCGATGACGAGCTGAAGGCCCTCGCCGACACGTTCGACTCCATGATCGGGCGGCTGGAACACTCTTTCGTCGCCCAACGGCAGTTCGTCCAGGACGCTTCACACGAACTGCGCACGCCGCTCGCGGCCATCCGCATGAACATCGAAGTGCTGGAAATGGAGGACGATGTAACGGCGGACGAATACCGCGCACTGCTTGATACGGTGAAGCAACAAACCGAACGGCTGACGCGCCTGAGCGATGACCTGATGCTGCTCTCATCGAGCGAAGGCGAGGCCCCGGACATGGACGACGTCAGCCTGGGCGGGCTGGCGCGCGAAGTCGTCGCGCAGCTCACGCCGCTGGCCGCGCCGCGCAACGTCTCGCTCGTCGTTGAAGCCGGCCCCGAGGTTGAGGCGGTGGCGAACAGCGATCTGCTCTTCCGGTCCGTCTTCAACCTCGTCGACAACGCGATCAAGTATACGGGCGACGGATCAACGGTCCGGCTCAAGGCCGAGCGCCGGGGCGCGCGCGCGCTTCTCACCGTGACAGATAACGGCGCGGGCATCGAACCGGCCGCGCTCGAACACCTTTTCGACCGCTTCTACCGCGTCGACCGGGGACGAGGTCGACGCGAAGGCGGCTCCGGCCTGGGCCTCGCGATCGTAAAGGAACTGGTGGAGGGTATGGGCGGCACGGTGACGGTCGATTCTCAGATGGGGAAGGGGACTACGTTCGTGATTGGCCTGGCGGCGACAGATTCCTATGCCACTGCAGGCAGTAGCCAACGGCCGGTTCTCGTGACCGGTTGACCGGCATGATGCTCCTCCCGTACGTTCCCGCCTGTCCCTCCCGGGCAGCAGGCGTAAGCGGCCCGACCGCGCCGGAGGCGCTCCCGTGGTCTGCTCATTCAACCAGCCCGGCGAGACCAAAACGAGCCAACGATGGATGGAGGCAAGACTTATGACCAGTGTGCTTGATCGCGTGAACGAACCCGCGGACCTGCGAAGGCTCGGGTACGAGGACCTGACGAAACTTGCCGCCGAAGTGCGCGACTTCCTCGTGAATACCGTCGAAGGCATTGGCGGCGGCGGGCACCTGGCGTCGAACCTGGGCGTGGTGGAACTCTCGATTGCGCTGCACCGCATGTTCGATTCGCCACACGACAAATTGCTCTGGGACGTCAGCCATCAGGTTTATGTCCACAAGATCCTCACCGGCCGCAAAGCGCGGATGGACACGATCCGGCAGTATCGTGGGCTCTCCGGTTTCGCCGATCGCAAGGAGAGCCCGCACGACCCCTTCGGCGCCGGCCACGCGGGCACATCGATCTCTGCCGCTCTTGGCATGGCGGTCGCCCGCGACTTCAACGGCGCCGACTTCTGGTCGGTCGCCGTGATCGGTGATGGCGCGATGACGGCGGGGATGGCGCTCGAAGCGATGAATCACGCGGGCGAGCTGCGGCAGCGCCGCTTCATCGTCGTGCTGAACGACAACGCAATGTCGATCAGCCCGAATGTTGGCGCGCTTTCGCGGAACGTCAACAAGCTCCGGATAGACCCTCTCTACCGGATCGCGAAGAAAGAACTGGGCGGCATCGTCGAGCACCTTCCGCTCGGCAGGCAGGCATGGGACGCGGCCAAGCGCGTGAAGAACTCGATGCGTGAGCTGCTGGTGCCCGCGAGCTTCTGGGAGCAGTTCGGGGCCGAGTACTTTGGCCCGATCGACGGCCACGACATTTACGAACTCGAGCAGACGATCGCCGCGATCAAGCGCATCGACGCCGATCGGCCGGTGTTGCTCCACATCCTCACGGAGAAAGGGCACGGCATCCCTGAAGCGGCTGCCGACCCGGTGAAGAGCCACTCGGGCACCTTCTGGCTGAAGAAACCGGCCGATCCGGCCGCGCCAGCGCCCCTCCCGACCTATAGCCAGGTCTTCGCGCAGGCCACGCAGGAGCTGATCGAGGCGGACCGCCGCGTAATCGCGGTCACCGCCGCCATGCTCGAAGGGACCGGCCTTGCGCCCGTCCACAAGAAGCACCCGGACCGCGTCTTCGACACCGCGATCGCCGAGCAGCACGCGGTCACGTTTGCGGCCGGCATGGCGACCGAGGGCATGCGGCCGATCTGCGCGATCTATTCCACCTTCCTCCAGCGCGGATTCGATTCCGTTGTCCACGACGTCGTTGTTCAGGGGCTACCGGTCGTGTTCGCGCTCGACCGCGCGGGCTTCGTCGGTGACGACGGCAAGACCCACCAGGGCTTCATCGACATCAGCTATCTGCGCTGCCTGCCGAACATGGTCGTCTGCGCGCCCAAGGACGAGACCGAGCTGCGGGACATGCTCTACACGGGCGTGCAGCACACGACCGGGCCGTTCGCCGTGCGCTTCCCTCGCGGGAGCGGCACGGGCGCGCCCACCAACTTGCCGATGAAGGAGATCCCGATCGGCCAGGGTGAAATCCTGCGCGAAGGCAGAGACCTGGCGCTGGTCGGCTTTGGCGCGACCGTCATCGAGTGCCTGAAGGCGGCAGACATCCTCGACGAGGCGGGTATCCGGGCAACCGTGGTCAATGCGCGCTTCGCCAAGCCCCTGGACGAAGAGCTGCTCGTGCGCGTCGCGACGACCACGGGCGGCTTGATCACGGCGGAAGAAAACGTCGCTTCCGGCGGCTTCGGCGAAGGCGTCCTCTCCGTGCTCAGCTCCCACAACCTCGGCGACCGGTTCCTGCTCGCGTTGACCATGCCCGATGCGATCGTCGACCACGGGCCGCAATCGACCATGCGCAAGCTCCACCAGCTGGACGCGGCCGGGATCGCCACGCGCGCCCGCCAGGCTCTCGAATCGCGCCGGGGCGTGCTCGCGGCCGGCCACTAATCTGGCTGCGCGGCCTGCGGTAGACTCGCGTCGGAATCAGCCGTTCGCCCGGGACGATTCGGGCCTTTCCATCGGCTGTCGCCGACTCAAGCGGCAGAGACGGCGAGGCTGCAGGAGAAATCTGGGGCGCCGCGCCGCGGTGCGTGGCCACAGGTGGAGGCATACGTCGGGCCCCTCCCGTCTGGACAGCGAGGCGTTGAGTTCTTCACCGACGTGCCGCCAGATCCTAGGCCGGAATGGGCGCGGCTTATGCTCTTGCCTGCCGGTTACGAGAGTCCCTCGACGGCGGCTACAGCATTCCGAACCGCGCGGGTGAGCAAGCGAGTTGCATCGACCATGCCCGGCGACGGGAATCGACCGTCCCCCCGGCCTCCGTGTGACCCAGCCCGCTCCGTGGCCGTCGCGGTTCGGATTTGGCTCTGCAGCCGCCTGGGTTCCGTGCGAAACCCTGAATCGCACCGTTGGCCGTTGGCGCGATCGCCCCTAGCATTGAGGGCCAATCAGGGACGCGGACGACGCGGTGGGGGCAGGCATGGCGTACGGCAAGGGCATCGCGAAGGGCATGAACCTGACCCTGAAGAGCCTCTTTCGGCCGGTCGCGACGATCCAGTACCCCGAGCAGGTGCGCGAGATCCCGGTGTACGCGCGCACGAACCTGCTCTGGTTCGAAGAGCGCTGCACGGGCTGCAGCACCTGCGCCCAGGCATGCCCGGACGGCTGCATCCTCGTCGCCACCAGCCAGGACGCCGAGGGCCGCCGCAACATCGACCGCTACGAGATCGACTTCCGCATCTGTATGTACTGCGGCCTCTGCACGGAAGCCTGCCCCTACGAGGCGATCCAGCCCGGCGGCCCCATGGACGACGCCGTCTACCAGTTCGACGAGATGTACCGCGACAAACACGCGCTCACGCGGATGGCGAACGTCTTCCTCGAAACGCACGAGAACCAGTATCCGAACGGCATGCGGGCGCCGGCGCCGGGCGCGGACTTCCACCGGCTGTAGCGCGAGCGCGGAGCCCGCGGAATCAGCGTTCTGGAATCAGCGTTCTGATTGAAAGAGGCGAAGCGGCAGTCCTGATTGACGAACGATCGACCGCAGGGCGCCGACCGCGATTTCCGCATGGTTGGGGACAGGCACAGTGACGGTTCCGGATGGGGTATGAAGCTGCATGATGATGTGACTGCCCCGCTGGCGCGCTTGCACGAATCCGTGGCCTTCCAGGATTCCGCAGACGTCGCCTGCGGAAAAGACTCTTAATTCAGGCAACCGCGACGTCAACCGTGGTTACATACACTTCGGACGTCGAGCGCCGGACGATCTCCTCCGGACTCGCCTCGGTGAAAAACAGTTCAAGCGCCTCGGAGAGGTTCTCGCGCGCCTCCTCGACTGTCGAACCCTGGCTGGCGATGTCGAGTTCTGGGCAGAGCGCCACGTACCACGCGCCCTCCTTCTCGATCACGGCCGTGAGCCGTCGTGTTGCCATCGTGACACCCCCATCGTACACAAGTGTAGTCCGGCGGCGGTGGTGTGGCACGAGGGCAGCCGGTGCGGGCGGGGTGCGATAAGCTCTTCTCCATGACGCTCGACCCACGGGTTGCGACTGCGTTCGCTCGCGCCAACGGCTTCGCCCTGGAGCCCCACCTCCTGGTGCTCGCGCTGGTCGGCTCTCACAGCCATGGGACTTATATTCCACCGGAAGAGCCGGACGCGCTCGACGATGTGGATCTCATGGGAATCGTCGTGCCGCCGCTGGAATACCACCTCGGGCTGAAGGAGTTCGACCACTGGGTCTTTCAGTTCGAAGAACTCGATGTCGTGGTCTACAGCTTGCGCAAGACGGTCCGGCTGCTCCTGAAGGGGAACCCGAACGTCGTCGGACTGTTGTGGTTGCGCGACCAGGAGTACCTCTACCGGCACCCGCTCTTCGCGGAAGTCCGCGCCAGTCGCTCCATCTTCCAATCGCGAGCGGTAGGCACGGCCTTCACGGGCTATGCCTATGACCAGCTGAAACGGATGCAGAGCTTTGACCCCCAGCGCATGGCCGAGTTCGAGGCACTGGTCGCCGAGATCGAGGTTCGCGGCTCGGTCGACGAGCTGATGGGGGCCACACCGGAGACAGTGCAACGGCTGGCGAAGACATGGGATGTGCCCGTCGAGAAGCTCAACCGCTTCCGTGAACTGCGACGAGCGCATTTCAGCGGCTTCCTGGGCGAAAAACGGAAGCGGATGGTGCGCAAATTCGGCTACGACGTGAAGAACGCCGCCCATCTCGTCAGGCTGCTCCGCATGGGGGCGGAGTACCTGGAGTCGGGCGAGCTCCAGGTCTACCGTACAACGGACGCCGAGGAACTTAAGGCGATCAAACGCGGCGAATGGCTGCTCGACCAGGTCAAGGTGGAGGCGGAACGCCTCTTCCGCGAGGTGAAAGGCGCTCTCGCGGACTCCAACCTGCCTCCTGCGCCGGACACGAATGCCGCCGGGCAGCTGCTCCTTCGCGTGCAGCGAAAGATGCTGGGCATCCCCGAGACGGCTGCGGGGACTGGCTGACGCGCCGCCGATCGCGTCTCGCGGACGCGGAACCCAACACCACCGCCCGTGCAAAGCGCCCTCCTCCGACCGAAAATGGATTGGCACTGTCCCGTGTCAGCGGTAGTTCGTCTTGTCAAGATCGGTCGTAGTGGCATACCATCGATTGATGCCTCCAACGCGTCGACTGCATCGAACGGCCCGCACTGCGACGACGAAGATCTCCGCAGGCGGCCGGATCGTGATCCCGGCTGACTTCCGCGCGGCGCTCCACCTGGAAATCGGTGACTCGGTCGCGCTGAGCTGCGAGCAAGGGGAGCTGCGAGTGACGTCAATCGCCGAGCGCATTCGGCGGATCCAGGAGCACGTCAAAGCGCATGCCATTACCGACCCGCCAGTGGTCGAAGAGTTTCTGAAAGAGCGGCGGGAGGCTGCCGCGCTTGAGTGACACCGTCGCTGATGCGAGTGCCGTACTCGCCCTGCTATT
>JAYUAG010000002.1:0-2768 GCA_043741475.1 Thermoflexaceae bacterium
AGGGATGACGCGCGCGGACGACCGCCTGCCCGTCCGCTTCTCGGAAGACCTGCCCAAGCACAAGGGCCTGACGAGCGAAGAGCTGGAGAAGATCGTCACGGACTACTACATCGAGCAGGGCTGGGACGCAGAGACCGGCCGCCCGACCGATGAGACGATCCGCGCACTCGGACTCGAGGCCGATGCGGTGGGCGCGGCGTGACCTCCACCGCATCGATGCACGATGCCGGCAGGGATGACCGCGTGCTTCCGATCACGCGGCTCACGGCGGGAGTGATCGTCCCCGTGTTGCTGTTCGCGTTCCTCGCCCTGTGGCCCGCCCCGGACAGGACCGATGACTTCTTCGCGTGGACGATCCGGCCGGACATGACGCCGCTGGTGATGGGCTCGGGCTACCTCGCGGGCGTCTGGTTCTTTGGCAGAGTGCTGACTGCACGGACCTGGCACACCGTCTGGACGAGTTTTCCCGCCATCGGCACGTTCGCAACCCTGAACCTGGTCGCGACGCTCAAGCACTGGGACCGCTTCAACCACGATCACGTCGCCTTCTTCGCCTGGCTCGTGGTCTACATCCTCACCCCTGTGCTGGTCTTCGCCGTCTGGTGGCTGAACCGCCAACGCGACCCCGGCCCCGGCCCGAGCGACCTCCGGGCGCCAACGTGGCTTCGGGCGGCGAGCGGCGCCGTCGCGCTGGCCCTGACGATCGTTGCAGTTGCCCTGTTCGCCAGCGGCAAGGGGTCGAACGATTGGTGGCCGTGGGCGCTCTCCGACCTTACGGCGCGGATCATGTGCGCCTGGGTTGCGCTGGGCGCGGTCTTCGCTCTTACGCTGGCGACGGAAGCGCGGTGGGACTCGTGGGTGCTCCCGCTCCAGAGCCTGGTCATCGGTTCGGTGCTCGTGGGCGTGAGCGTCCTTCGCGCTCGTGGCGACTTCGATTGGGACGCTGTAAAGACGTGGGCGTTCGTCCTGCTGCTCGCCGGGTCCGCTGTCGGAGCCGCGATACTGCTCGCGGTCCGCGCTCGCGGTTCCCGGCCTGCCTGAACAGGGCGCGCATATAGCCTGATGTCCTCGAACCCAAGCAGTTGCGCCGCCTGACTGGTCGCCGGCCGTCTGGCGATAACCTCCCGGCGCACCCTATACTGGCTCATTCCTGAGCGGTAAGGCGGCACCATGTATGTGAAGGCAAACGACAGGTTCGAGATCGAGTGGGACGACCCCGCTGACGCGGCCCTTACCTGGACCTTTGACCAGGTCCACTTCCCCAGGCCGCTGCCCCAACTGAGCGCGCAGCTGATGGCGACGATCTACCTGAGGATCGTCAGCGCGCCCGCGCGCTTCGCCAACGGCTACGGCTTCTTCTACAACCTCACCGTCCCGCCGCCCACGCCCGAGATCTTCGAACGCGGCGTCGTCGACGTCTGGGAGAACGACTACCTCCCCCGCATCCGCGACTACTGCCAGCGTGTGCGGTCGACAGACTACGACGGTATGAGCGCGGCCGAACTCGTCGATGTGCTGCGGCAAAACACGGCAGAGTCGACCGAGCTCTTCCGTCTGACGCTCGTCGTGGTCTTCGCTTTCATGGGCCCGACGCTCGGCTTCGTCCAGTTCCTGGAAGACGAACTGGGGGCGGACGGCCCGGTCCTGGCCGCGACCGCTCTCCAGGGTTACGAGAACGACAGCGCCGCCGCCGGGGTGGGCCTCGGCGAACTCGCCCGCGAGGCGGAGAAGCACCCCGCTGTCGCCGAGGCGCTGCGAGCGGGCCGCACCAGCGACCTCGCCGCGGTCGCCGGAGGGCCGGCGTTCCTGGAGAAGCTCCAGGCCTACCTGGACGAGTTCGGATGGCGCGTGGAGAGCTGGTCGCTCGTCCATGAGCCGACGTGGGCGGAAAACCCGGCCGTGCCCCTCGGCCTCATCGCGCGGTACCTCCGGGACCCGGCCCTCTCACCGGCGGCGTCGGTCGGTCGAAGCGCCGGACAGCGGGACGAAGCCATCCGCCAGGCCGAAGCGCGGCTGGCGCCGGAGAAGCGAGCGGCGTTCCGCGCGATGCTCGATGGCACGCGCGCGCATGTCGGCATCAGCGAGGGCCGCGCGCTCTGGCAGCTGATCCTCGTCGGCGTCTTCCGCCGTCCCGCCCTCGCGCTCGGTCGCAAGCTCGTCGCCGCGGGGGCGATCGAGGACGCGAACGACGTCTTCTTCCTGGACTTCGACGAGCTCGGCGAAGCGGTCGCCCGGCCCGCCGGACCCTGGAAGGCCACCGTCCGCTCCCGCAAGGACGACCTTGCGCGCTTCGAAAAGCTGGAGCCGCCTCCCTTCATCGGCGCGCCGCCCGATATGGCGGCGGTGCCCCCGGAGATGATCCCCGTGTTCCGCCATTTCTTCGGCCTGGGCGTCGTGCCGTCCGGGGAGGCCCGCGTGGTGACGGGCAACGCCGCCAGCGATGGTGTCGCCCGCGGGCGCGCAAAGGTGATCCGCAGCCTGGCCGAGGCGGACCGCTTCGAGGCCGGCGACGTGCTCGTCTGTGCTACCACCGCCCCACCCTGGACGCCGCTCTTCGCGGTAGCCAGCGCCGTTGTCACGGATTCGGGCGGCGTACTCTCGCACAGCGCCATCTGCGCCCGCGAATTCGCCATCCCCTGCGTCGTGGGGACGATGGTAGGGACGCGCGTCATTCCCGACGGCGCGATGGTCACCGTGGACGGCCGTGCGGGCACGGTGACCATCGAGAGCTGAGCGGGCCCTCGGGCTGGAAGCAGACGCGGTGGGCG
>JAYUAG010000003.1:0-6533 GCA_043741475.1 Thermoflexaceae bacterium
CTCCTTCGCGGCGTCGCTAGGGTTGAGGGAGCTTGCCATCAGCCCGCAGTTCGCAGAGCGAGACGAGGTCCTCGGCGACCTTCGCGATAGCGATAGCGACGCCCTTGTTCTCGGGCTCGGCGCCCTTGCCCCAGTGTTCGGCGGCGCGGGAGATGACGACATCGGGGACGCCAGCGATCGCGCCGATGTGGCGCATGACGCGGGTAACGTCGGTCACGCCGGGCTCGGCGTCGCCGTTGGCGATGCCGATGACGGCGAAGGGCTTGCCGCCCGCCTGGGGTGCGTCAATGAAGTCGAGGGCGTTCTTGAGGCCGCCGGGGAGCATTCCGTGGAAGCTGGGGGTGACGAAGACGAAGCCATCGGCGGCGTCGCACGCCGCCTGCCAGGCGCCGACCGCAGCGGGGTATTGGTCGTTGGGGCGGCCGTCGAGCGCGGGGAGCGCGCCGATTTCGAATGACTCACCCTGGGCGCCGGCGGCGGCGAAGGCGCGCAGCGCGAACTGGAGGGCGCGGTCAGCTGTGCTGCCGCTGCGGATGCTGCCGTTAACGCCGAGGATGCGGATGACCATGGGCTGACTGTAGCGGGGGCGGGGGTTGCGTTCTATGGAGTGTTCAAAACGCAGTTACCACCCGCTCTCCCCTGACACGATTGATCGGGACGTATTTGGACTCCTCCCGTTCGCCCTGGCAGGCCGTGCGTGTGGACCTCATTCCGCACGATGCGGCCGCCTCCGGGCAAACCCGCTAGAACCCCGCGCATGCCTATTCGACCGTTCGCTATCCATGTCCCCGACGCTGACCTCGCAGACCTTAAAGACCGGCTTGCCCGCACCCGCTGGCCCGACGCAATCCCCGGCACGGGATGGGACTACGGCGCCGACGTCCACTACATGCGCGAATTCTGTGACTACTGGCAAACGCAGTACGACTGGCGGAAGCAGGAGGCGGCACTCAATGAGTACCCCGGCTTTCTCTGCGAGGTCGACGGCCTCGACCTCCACTTCTGGCATGTGAAGGGCAAGGGGCCGAAGCCGTTCCCGCTGCTGCTTGTGCACGGCTGGCCCGGCTCGATCTATGAATT
This sequence comes from Thermoflexaceae bacterium, assembly GCA_043741475.1. Classification (GTDB taxonomy): domain Bacteria; phylum Chloroflexota; class Dehalococcoidia; order Tepidiformales; family Tepidiformaceae; genus JAGQHB01. Next base: position 1,081 of record JAYUAG010000003.1, read on the forward strand.
CCACCACTTCATCGGGCCGCTCACGGACCCCGCGGCTCACGGCGGCGACCCCGCGGACGCGTTCGACGTGGTAATCCCGGCACTGCCCGGGTACGGCTTCGGAGGACGCACGACCGAACGCGGCTGGGGAGCAGTGCGAACCGCGGCCGCCTTCGACCAGTTGATGGTGCGCGAACTGGGCTATGACCGTTATGGCACACAGGGCGGCGACTGGGGCGGGGCCATCACGGCGCTCATAGGCGTGGCCCACCCCGAACACATCGCAGGCTGCCACGTGAACTTCGTCACCGTCTACCACCCTCCCGCGGGTGGCGACGATTCCCCCGAAGGCAAGGCGGCGATCGAGGCGCTCAACAAGTTCCAGGCGGAGGAGACGGGCTATAGCCTCATCCAGGGGACGAAGCCGATGTCGCTCGCGATGGCGCAGGCCGATTCGCCCGCGGGCATCGCCGCCTGGATCGTGGAGAAGTTCCGCACCTACAGCGACTGCAACGGCGATGTCGAGAGCGTCTACACGAAGGATCAGCTGATCACAAACATCATGTTCTATTGGGCGCCCAACAGCTCGGCCGGCGCATCACGGATGTACTACGAATCGCTGCAGGATGCCGCCACCTTCGCGGGCCGCGTGGAGCCGCCGGTGGGCGTCGCTATCTTCCCGAACCGCGCCCCGCGCAGCTGGTGCGAGGCCCGCTACAACATCCAGCGCTGGACCGAGTTCGACAAAGGCGGCCACTTCGCCGCGATGGAGCGCCCCCAAGAGCTGCTCGCGGATGTGCGCGCCTTCTTCCGCGGCCTGCGCTGACGCCTTACTCGGCCCAGGGGTTGCGCGCCTCGGCACCGCAGCGGCGAAAATTCGCCTCGTTGCGCGTGACGACGGTCAGGCCGTGCACGAGGGCCGTCGCGGCGATGAGCGCGTCCGCAACGGGTAGCGTAACGCCGGTGCGTTCAGCGGCGCCCGCGGCTACCAGAGCCCTCTCGCCCCTGAGGCGTCGCTGAAGGATGATGACTCACGGGCGGAGCGTGAGGCTCATCGCGCCCCGGATTGGGACCGTGCCCACACAGCTGCAGCGCTTCTGTCCGACCTGTGACCGTCCCTTCATCGTGGGCGAGGCCGTGCTTTCCTGCGGGGGGTGCGGCATCCTTCATCATCCTGCGTGCTGGGTACGGAACGGCGGTTGTTCTACGAGGGCCGACCACGGCGCCGCCCCGCTGGCGATCGCGTATGCGCGACCGCAGCCAGTGCGCGAGTCGCTCTTCAGCGAGCCTGTCTTGCCCGGGGATACACCTGTGCGGCCGCCAGACGGGCCGCGGGCGGAACCGGTGGAGCCGACGCCTGCCGCAGGGTCGACGGCGATCAGGCGAACGATCAGCACGGTTGATGCGGAAGCGTTGGCGCGCCGGCCGCGGCACGGGGCGCCCTACGTGGTGGACGACCAGCGAGCGAGGCGGCCGATGCCAGCTCCGGATACTCCGGCTTCCCAGCCACGGCAGTTGCCCAGCCTCTACGGGCGCCACCGCTGGCTGGGATACTGGTACGTGCCGGCGGCCCTGCTGCTAACAGCGGTGGTGGCCGGCGGGGTCATCTTCGGCATCGATGCGGCGTTCGGCGGTGACAAGAAGCCCTCAATCGTGGCCCCGGAGGTGTCGGTGAACGACCCGGTAGGGGCGCTGACCGCGACAGTGACGCCCACCCGAGCGCCGACCGCAACACCAACGGCGCTCCCGGCGGGGGCGACCGCCCCGCCGGTACCCGTGGGAAAGTTCAAGGCGGGGGACCGCGTGGCGGTCGCGGGAACCGGCGGTGAGTGCCTGAACGTGCGGGAGGGGCCGCGGACTGATGCGGGGGTGGTCGGGTGCCTTCCAGATGGCACAGTCCTGAGTATTATTGGCGGGCCCGAGTCCGGAGGCGGACTCACCTGGTGGCGCGTGGAATCGCCACGGGGGGACGGCTGGGCAGCGGAGGCCTATCTCGTGGCAAAGCAATGACGGTGGTGCGATGGGCGGGCCCCACTCCCCGGGTAGGGGTTCCGGCTATCCCGACTGTGCGGGCGAGGGGGAGTGGAGGAGCAGGGGAGAGTTCCGGCACGGTTCCCGGCGGGGGGATACTGAGGGTCGCCAGCCTTGCACTGGTGCTGGCGCTCGGAGCAGCGTGCGGTGGCGGCAGTGATGGCGTTCCTCCGCTGCCGACCGCAACGCACACTACCGTCGCACTCCCCACCGCGACGCCAGCGCCAGTTGCGACGGCGACACCAGACCTGCTGGGGCCATTACCAAAGACGGCCAAGGAGGCGGCGGGAGTGATCGACCGCTACTTCGCGGTGACGCAGTTGAAGGGTTGCCCGCCGGCGTTCAAGGCGGCCTGGGATGCAACCTGTGTGGAAGCCGACATGGACGGGGACGCGGCGGCGGATACGGTGCTTTTCGTGCCACTCGCCGGCGGGGCGGGGCGGTCCCCGAACCCGGCCGTGGTCTTCGTCCGCCCGACCGCGGGAGTTGCGGCTATCTTCCCCGCAGGTGGGGTCGATGCCGACGGGTCGCCGCTTGGCCGGGCGGCGTTCACGGTTGGGGACCGGACGGGGGACAAGGCAGCGGAGGTCTCGTACCTCGCCACGGAGTGCGGCGCCAGCAACTGTGTGGGCCGCGTCGAAGTGCAGAGCTGGGACGGGACGGCCTGGCGGGACCTCGGCCCGGGCGACAGCTACAACAATCCAGTGAGCGTCGAGTTCGCCCTCGCCGGAGCGCGAAGCCGCCTGACGGTGCGTGCCGGCACGCTTGGATCGGTGGGCGCGGGCCCAACCAGGAATACGACCAGCGTCTACGGCGTGAACGGGGGCCGCTTCGCACGGGTCTCGGCGACGCCGGACAAGCCTGTCTATCTCTATCACGCAATTGAGGACGCGGACGCGCTCTTTCGGGCGGGGGACTTCGCCAGCGCGCTGAAGGCGTATCGGACGGCCATCGACGACGCGACGCTGATGGACTGGCAGAAGGACCGTGGCCTGCCGCCGGGGCGGCCGCGGCTCACGGGTTACGCGCTCTTCCGCATCGCGGTGGCAACGGCGGCCACGGGTGCGGACGCGCGGCCGGCGATCGATGACGCGATCACGAACAATAAGGAGCCGCTCTTCGTGGAGGCGGTGCAGGCATTCCGGCGGGGGCTGCAGGAGCGCGACGGGGTGCACGGCGGCTGCGTCGAGGCGACGCGCTATCTCTCGGACGCGGTGGCGAAGGAGATCCTCGCGCAGGTGTTTGAATACGGGTTCGCGAACCCGAAGCCGTCGTACCTGGACGTGTGTCCTTTGTAGGGAGCAGGTTACAGGGGACAGGTTACAGGCCCGCGCCCATAAGCCCACACGTGCCCCGTACACTTGTTCCTCGCTCCACCGCCACCTGTTCCCTGTTCCCTCCCCGGAAATAGCCCGTAAAGGAAGCCGCTGGTAGCTTTCGCCACGCTTCGGCGCGTCGGAGGGGGCGGCCGTCGGGTCGCTGTGCCCGCGAACAACCCCTGTCCAGCGCCAACACCATCAACCTTTTGGGGAACGGTCCATGCTCCTGGCCCAAATCATGATTCCGCTGGCCTCGGCGGCGGCGGTCCTCTTCGCGATCTGGCTTGCGTTCGATGTGCTCCATCGCGACCGTGGCACCGATGCCATGAAAGAGGTCGCGGACATGATCCTCGAGGGCGCGAACGCGTTCCTCAGCCGGCAATACCGGACGATCGGCATCCTTGCCCTGGTCACCTCGGTGGTGGTCGGCGTGATCGTCGGCGTCTTCAAAGACTCGCCTGAGACGGGCGTGCTGACGGGAATCGCATTCATCGTTGGGGCGCTTGCGTCGGGACTGTCCGGGTTCGTCGGGATGTCGATAGCGGTGCGGGCGAACGGCCGGACAGCGGCGGCGGCCCAGAAGAGCCTTGCCGACGCGATCAACACAGCCCTCCGTGGCGGCGCCGTTTCGGGCTTCCTCGTGGTCGCGATGAGCCTGATCGGCGTCGCGAGCATCTTTGCGATTTATAGCCGGCTGCTCGGCCACGCGATCGACGAGACGCCCTTCCTGATCGTAGGCTTTGGCTTCGGAGCCAGTTTCGTCGCACTCTTCGCCCAGCTTGGCGGCGGCATTTACACGAAGGCGGCCGACGTCGGCGCGGACCTCGTCGGCAAGGTGGAAGCGGGCATCCCTGAAGACGACCCCCGTAACGCGGCCGTCATCGCGGACCTCGTGGGTGACAACGTGGGCGACTGCGCCGGCCGCGGCGCGGACCTGTTCGAATCGATGAGCGCGGAGAACATCGGCGCGATGATTCTTGGTGTGGCCATCTTCACAGCCACGAACCGGGTCGAGTGGATCCTCTTCCCGCTCGTCCTGCGCTCGTTCGGCGTCTTCGCCACGATCGCGGGGATGCTGACGGTGCCGTTCTGGGCGAAGCGGATCAAGGACCCGATGGGGGCGCTCAACGGCGGCTACTGGGTGATCACGGTCCTCAGCATCATCGGGCTCGGCATCGCGACGAAGGCGATGCTCGAGGATGAGTGGTACTGGTTCTTCTTCTGCGGACTTGTGGGGATAGCGACTGGCATCGCCTTCGTCTATATCACGCAGTACTACACGGCGGGCGGGTGGCGTCCCGTGCAGGAGATCGCCCGCGCGAGCCGGACGGGCCCGGCGACGAACATCATCATCGGAACGGCGGTCGGCTTCGAAACGACGGCAGTGACCGCGATCACCGTGGGCCTCGCGCTGGTGACCTCGTTCGTGCTCGGTGAACAGGCGCACCTGGCGAACGTGGACTCGGTCTCGACGGGCGTCTTCGGCACAGCGGTGGCGACGATGGGCATGCTCATGTCTGCGGCCTACGTCCTGGCGATGGACACGTTCGGCCCGATTACGGACAACGCGGGCGGGATCACGCAGTTCGCCGAAGCGGGCGACGAGGCGCGCGAAATCACGGACGCGCTCGACGCCGTGGGCAACACGACCAAGGCGCTGACGAAGGGCTATGCCGTCGGCTCGGCGGCGTTGGCGGCCTTCCTCCTGTTCACGGCATACCTCGACGAGGTGCGGGTCGAATTCGGCAAGATCGCGCGCGATGACCCGGGCCGCTACGTCGTGAACGTGCAGGACCTGAACCTGATCCCGACGGGCGCGGCGCGGCGCTCGGCCGACACGGCCGCGATTCGGGACTACTGCCAGAAGGTTGACGCGGTCGAGGGTCTCAGCGACCTGGAGAAAGGCACGCTCTGCGTTTCGAACGGCCCGGAATCGGCCGCTATCCTCGGAAGGCGCGTGACGGACGGGAACATCACGCAGGCGGCCGCCGATTCACTCGGCCGGGACGGAAGCCCCGTGCCGTTGCCGCGGATCATGCCGATCAACCTGGGCAAGCCTGAGGTGTTCGTCGGCGGGCTGCTCGGCGTGATGCTGGCCTTCCTCTTCAGCTCGCTCGCGATTCG
>JAYUAG010000004.1:0-2767 GCA_043741475.1 Thermoflexaceae bacterium
CCGGCGACGCTTTTCAAGAATCTTCGACGGCTGGTCGACATATATTTGTCCGTTCCGACTGCTGACCGATGGGGCCCAAGCCGTTCACTCTACCCTGCGCCGTTGATCATTACCTATCCGAGGTGGTGGTCCGAATCCGGCGTCAGCGCCGCGGTGAGCGCCCGGCTACTTCGTCGGCACCCTGGCCTTCAACTCCCCCAGCCCCGACCCGCTGCGGCTGTCGGTCCCAAAGGCTTTCGTCGTGCTCTGGCCGGGCGTCGAGGAGAGCCCGGAAATCGCGCGGAGCATTCTGGAGTTCTGCAAGGCGAAGCTCGCTTCCTACAAGCGCGTCCGCCGGCTGGAGTTCGCCGCCTTGCCCAAGACTATCTCCAGCAAGATCTCGCGCGTCGCGCTGCGCAACCGCGAGGCCCCGCAGCGGGTGCAGGGCGTGCGCGGCGCCATGGAGTACTGGTCAGACGACTTGTGATTCACCGCTCGCCGACGAGTGCGGCGCTTTGCTCCCAGAGACTCTTCGCGATCGCGTCGTCCTGCGCGAGCCGCGAGGGAAGGATCATCCGGTTCTTTTCGTAATAGCCGCCCGTCAGCCCCTCGACCTCCGGGCTCGCCGCGAGGTGGACGATGGTATCGGCGCCCTGCTCCGCGCTGATCATGAAGCGTTTCGCTACCGGCAACAGAGGCTGAATGTACCACGGTGCGGAGGACCAGATGTTGGTGGCGACCGCGCCCGGATGCAAGCAGGTGGAGGTCACGCCTGTGCCCGCGAGACGGCGTGCGAGCTCGCTCGTGAAGAGCACGTTCGCCAGCTTGGATCGCGCGTAAGCCTGCGTGATCCTGTAGCCGCCCTTCTCGAACTGGAGGTCGTCGAACGGCATGTCGCCCGCGCGGTGTTCGATGCTCGCCACGGTGACGACCCGCGCAGGCGCGCTGTGCTTCAGGAGGTCGAGCAGGAGGTTGGTGAGCAGAAACGGGGCGAGATGGTTGACTGCGAAGGTCCGCTCGATCCCGTCATCGGTCACCTCCCGCCTGACGTTCCCTCCGCCGGCGTTGTTCACTAGAATGTGAAGCCTCGGATGGGTCGCGACGACGTCCGCCGCCAGGGCGCGAACCTGCTTCTGGAAGGCGAAGTCGCAGAGCATCAGCGACACCGCGTCCGATCCCGAACGCTTCTTCACGGCGGCGAGCGCCACCGCGCCACGCGCGCGATCTCGCCCGACGAGCACCACCTCCGCGCCCATGCGTGCGAGCTTCACGCCCGCCTCGAACCCGATGCCTGACGTGGCCCCGGTGACCAGGACGGTCTTTCCCGAAAGCGGCCCTTCCATCGGAGCAAGTATAGGCCTCAGGCTACGGGCTACGGGGGTTCTCGCCGCATGCCGCACAATACATCGATGGGCGCTGTCCTCGAGGCGGCCAACGTATCCCGCCACTACGGCGGGACGACATCGGTCCGCGCCGTCGACGAGGTGTCGATCACGCTGAACCGAACCGAGTTCGTCGCCATCACCGGGCCGTCAGGGTGCGGCAAGTCGACGCTGCTTCACATCTGCGGGGCGATGGACCGCCCTTCATCGGGCGAGGTGCGCCTCGAGGCGCGCCTCTCCGTGCGCTGACTGACGACCAGTTGACGAGACTCGGGCGGGAGCGCGTCGGCTTCGTGTCCCAGTTCTTCAACCTGCTCCCGACGCTCACCGCGATCCCATGAGGCTCGTCGCGCTGGTGCGGCAGCGGCCCAGTCAGGCGATCACGGCCACCGCCCGCAAGCTCGCCGTGCTCGTCTACCACGTCCTCAAGGGCAACTTCGTCTATCGCGATCCCGGCGCGGACGCCTACGACACGCAACAGCGCGCGCGTGTCCTGCGGCACCTTCGCCACCGAGCGAACCGACTCGGGTTTGCCCTGGTCAGTCACGAAACCGGGGAGATTGTTGCGCAGCGTCTGATTCGGTGGGCGGCCCAACGTCTTCCCCTGCGCGCGGGCGCGGTCGAGGCCGGCGAGTGTGCGTTCGCGTAATCGGTCGCGCTCGAACGCCAGCGCTACCGCTTCGGCTTCCAATTGAGGACGACCGTGATGGGTGAGACGTTCGCGTCTGGCACGAACGAGTTCATCACGAACGACTGGCCGTTCGCAAGAACCATGTATCGCTGTCTGTAGAGATAGTTTCTGCCCAGGTTGGTGGTGAATAAGCTCAGAGGCATCCCGGGTTCGACGGTCTTGCCGTCCGAACTGAAACGGATCGGAACGGCCATGAGCTGGTCATCCGCCGCGACGTAGAACAATTCCTTGCCATTGGGATTCCAGCGCGCCTGGCCGCCACCGCCGGTCGACACCAGCACGTCGGCGCCAGGACCGGGAAACGGCCGGACGTAGACTTCATCGCGACCCGTTCGGTCGGATTGGTAGACGATCCAGCGGCCGTCGGGAGAAAACTGTCCAAGGCCCTCGTTGAAGTCGGTCCCGACGACCTCGAATGGCTTTTGGTCTCCCTCCAGCGGCAGCGCCCACACGTCGGAGCCTCGCGTCGGATCGAGGCTGTCATAGAGTAGGAAGCGTCCGTCCACCGACCAGTCCATGGGAAACTTGCTTTGCGGCGTCGAGAGCAACAGCTCCTCGCTTCCCGATGGGGCGCTGAGGCGCTTCCGGTAGAGATTCACGACATCGGTATTGCGCACAGACGCGAACACGATGTGGCTGTCATCCGGTGACCAGAGCGGCCAAATGTCGTCGCCGGCGTCAAACGTGATCCGGTCCCACGCGCGACGGCTCGTTT
>JAYUAG010000005.1:0-6526 GCA_043741475.1 Thermoflexaceae bacterium
GGGGCCCGGCAGGTGACAAGCGGCCTCGGCGGATGGCCGGTCCACAGCAAGAAGTCGTTCGCGACAGCAGTGAAGGTTGAGCACACCCGCCCGAACGGCGCTCGGACGTACTACGACCTCTCGGGCGCCTCGAATGGCGAGATGGCGAAGACGCTGTACCTCCAACTGGACTAACGGCGCGCGCTCGCGCAGTCCGCTCATTTGTTCTAGACTTCGGGCGTGGCCAACGTCTCTCCTCCCTCCGGCCCCCCGCCCGACGCCCGCCTGCTCACCTCCGCCCGCCACCGGCTCGCGGACGTGTTCGGCTACCGGGAGTTCCGGCCCGGCCAGGCGGAAGTGATCGCCGCCGTCCTCGGTGGCCGCGACACGCTGGCGGTGATGCCCACCGGCGGCGGTAAGAGCATCTGTTATCAGCTCCCGGCGCTGCTGGCAGAAGGCGGCTTCACGCTCGTGGTGTCGCCGTTGTTGGCGTTGATGAAGGACCAGGTGGACGCGCTCCGGCAAGCCGGCGTGGAAGCGGCCGCCGTGAACTCGATGATCCCTCGCGATGAACAGGCGGAGATAATGGCGCAAGCGGCGACCGGGGCGTTGCGCCTCCTCTATGTTGCGCCCGAGCGATTTGCGGACGGGGGCTTCATGGCGCGGCTGCGCCAATGCCGCATCAGCCTGCTGGCTATCGACGAGGCACACTGCATCTCCCAGTGGGGGCACGACTTTCGTCCGAGCTACCGCGACCTGGGGAACGTGCGCGCGCTCATCGGTGACCCGCCCATTGTCGCCCTGACGGCGACCGCCGACTCGCTCGTTCGTCGCGACATCGTGGAACGACTGGCACTGCGCGACCCGGTCGTCCACGTCGCGGGGTTTGACAGGCCCAATCTGCGCTTTGATGTGGTGCGGACGCGGACGCTCAAGGAGAAATCCGAGCTCATGGCGGCCAAGCTCAAGGAGCTCGGCGATGAGTCCGCGATCGTCTATTGCGGTACCCGCAAACGGGTCGAAGAACTGACCGATTTCCTCCAGCACCAGCGCGTCCGGGCGGCGCGGTACCACGCCGGCATGGAGGACGCGGACCGCAAACGCATCCAGGAAGCGTTCGCGCGGGACAGCGTCCGCATCATCGTCGCGACCAACGCCTTCGGCATGGGCATCGACAAGCCCGACGTGCGCATGGTGCTCCATCACGACCTGCCAGAATCGATGGAGTCGTACTACCAGGAAGCCGGCCGGGCGGGACGCGATGGCGGCCCAGCCGAGTGCGTCCTCTACTTCTCCGCGAAAGACCGCCAGCTGCGTGAGTTCTTCATTGACCTGTCACACCCGCCCGCGGAGATGGTGCTTCGCGTCTACCGCACGCTCGTCGGCTTCGATGGGCGGCGCACGCACGTCAAGGAGTTGATGGCCGAGGACGACGAGCCGGGGATCAATGCGGCTGTGCAAACGTTGGTGGATTCCGGGCTCGCTGGCCGCCAGGGCTACATGGCCTGGGCGACGCGCCCCGGCGGCGAAATGGACATCGATACGGCAGGGCTCGACGCCCACCGGGAGCACGCCGTCAAGAAGCTGGACGCCATGCAGGCCTACGCGGAATCGTTCAGCTGCCTGCGGCGGCGAATCCTCAGTTATTTCGGCGAAGACGGTCACCCCGCCGCGTGCGAAAACTGCGGCCCCTGCCTCGCGCCGAAACAACGCGCCGCCGAGGTGGTCGATAGCGCCGAAGACTCACTGTTCCAGCAGCTCCGTGCCGTGCGCAAGCGCTTCGCGGACGAGGCGAACCTTCCGCCCTTCACCATATTCAGCGACGCCACCCTCCATGAAATGGCGCGCCGCAAACCCCGCAACCGCACGGAGATGATGACCGTCAGCGGCGTCGGCTACGCAAAATGGGACCGCTACGGCGAGGCCTTCCTTGCTGTGACACGGGCTGGGGCCGGTACCGCGCCCGATTCCGGCTCAACCGGGACGACGGCGGCGCTACGCCGCGCGACCATCACCCCGCGTGAACGAGGGCTGCGCGGCGCGAGTGGCGTGCCCGACACCGCGCGCCGCACGTGGGAACTCTGGCGCGAAGGGTTGGACATCGCCGCCATCGCCGAACGGCGCGGGCTCTCAGTGCCGACGATCACCTCGCACGTCGCCGAATTGGTCGGGGCGGGCGAGATCGACGATGTCTCCGCCTGGATCGATGAAGTGACGCTCGCGCGGGTCAGGCGCGAGGCCGGTGGCGGCCCGATCGGGAGCATCAAGGCGCTGCGCGAACGGGTGGGCGAAGACGTCTCCTACGACCAGCTGCACATCGCGCGCGCCTTTATCGAGCGGGAACGGACGGTGTCACCCGTGCGTTGAGAGCGGCGAGCGCCAGGCTACTTCGTGCAGACACCCTTGCCCGTGCAGGCTTCGGGAGGCTCGCCCACGGGTATGCGGGACTTGCAGCGCTCCGAGGGGATGCACGCCTCGTCCGTTACCTGGGCGTAGAGCGCCTTGAGCTGCTCGTCGTTCTCGCTCCCGTAGGCGATGAGCACGCGGTCCAGGTCGTGGAGGTCCGTCGCTGCGACACCGTCGACCGTCACGCCGTTGACGATGAACCGCAGCTTCTCGGTCGCGTTCGAACAGGGCTTCTGGCCGTCCGGGAGCGTCAAACAGGTCTGCGCCTCGGTGATCCCCTCGATCGTCGATGGGTCCACGAGCTTGAACCCTAGCGATTCGAGAAACTCACTCCACGTGGTCTTGCTGATATGCACATGGACGACGGTGAAGCGGGGCGGGTGGATGTGGGCGACGATCGACCTCTCCTTGCCTTCTTCAGTGACAAATTGAGGCTGGTTGAAGTCGAAGCGCTTGCCGCGGATGAAGAGTGCGAAATCGGCGTGCTCGTGAATCGGTTCGCGGAGCGTGCAGCTGGGGTCATCGGACGTGCGGCAGCTCTTGATCGAGGCGGCGGACGAGCCCCCCGCGATGAGCGGGATGGCCACGCCAAGCCCAACGAGGGCGAGCGCAAGAATGCCGATCACGGCGAGCAGGAAACGTGGCGAAAGCCACGGCGAAGCCTTCGGCGCTGGCGGCGGCTTCGAAGCGGCGGCCCGGCTCATCGTCAGCGCGCCGTGGTCGCGGCAGGCGATGGCGTTGCGGTTGCGGCCACCGGCGTGGCCGTCGCCGCCGGCGATGAGGACGCCGAGGGTGTCGCCGCCGGCGAGGGCGACGGTTTCTTCAGTTGGTCGTTGAGCAGCGTCCGCCAGCCGTCGATGTCGTCCGGGGCGCCGCCCGCAAGCGGCAGCCCGTTAATCGTGAAGCCGGGTGTGCCGCGAATACCGATGCGCTGGCCTTCGGCGAGGTCCGTCGTGACGGCAGTAAGCGACGCTTCCTCAGCGAAGCAGGCGTCGAACTTCGTCGTATCGAGCCCGAGATCCTTCGCGAACTGCTTGAGCTTGTCGTCGCTGAAGCGGCCGACGTTCGTCTTCTCGTTTTTGTCCTGGCCAGCGTCCGCCTGAGTGCGGAAAAGGCGGGCGTGGTATTGCCAGAACTTGTCCTGACCGGCCGCGCAGGTGGCGGCGCGGGCGGCGCGGTTCGATTCGATACCCAGCAGCGGGTAGTGCTTGAACTCGATCTGGACTTTGCCTTCCTTCACGAATTCCTTGATGATGCCGGGCTCGCTGACGGACGTGTACTTCAAGCAGAAGGGGCATTGGAAGTCTTCGAACTGGACGAGCTTGAGCGGCGCCTCGTCTTTGCCAAGCTTCGTGCCCTTCGCCAGGTCCGCCGGGAACTCGGCCTGGGCCGCTGCGAGTTTGCTGGAATAGTCACCCTTGGCGTCGCCGCGGGTGGCGATGATGAAAGCAAGGACACCGACCAGCGCGACGATCACCACTCCCAGGATCAGATAGAACGGAGAACCGAGAATGCTCATCAGCGGATTTCCGCTACCGCGCGTCGGCCCGCCGCTGCCGCGTTGGCGCTGGGGACCCGATGGCGCCGGGCGCTGGGCGCGGGTCTGGCGATTGGCACGCAGCTGTTCGCGGCGGGTCTGACGGTTCGACATTCGCAGTGGTCCTTGGTGGGCGGTATCTCGCGGTCATACCGCGGCCGGGAAATCTGGAGAACGGGCTGAGGATAGCAGACGACCTGATTAGGAGATCGGAAATATGCCATTGGGCGTTGGCCGTTGGCCCGGTGGCATTTGCCCCTTCACCCGCCACCACCATCGCAGCGCTTACCTACGTGCGCGCTACCGGGCTCCAGCTCCGGAATTCGTGGGCGTCGTCACCATTCTGTCCGTCGCGCGAACGTCAGTGAGCGCTGGGATGCCGGGACCCTGCGGATGGGGGCCGCACCGCCGCGTCCCGCAGAGGGGGCGCCGCCGCTACGGCTCAGCGTGCTCGGCGTCGGACGCAGCCAACGCCATGATCGCGTCGCCCGTGAGCCGGAACGTCGTCCACTCATCCATCGGCACGGCCCCGAGTGCTCGATAGAACGCGATAGATGGGGCGTTCCAATCGAGCACCGACCATTCTACGCGCACGCAGTCACGTTCGACGGCGAGCCGAGCCAGTTCGACGAGGAGCGCCTTGCCGAATCCCAGGCCACGGTGCTCCGGCTTCACAAACAAGTCTTCGAGCCAGATGCCCGGCTTCCCTACCCAGGTGCTGAAGTTGTGGAAGAAGAGCGCGAAGCCCGCGACGTCGCCGCCGGGCGTCTCGGCGATCAGCACCTCCGCGTAAGGCCGTGGCCCGAAGAGATGGCCACGCAATGTCTCCCGGTCCAACAGGACGGCGTCCGATTCGCGTTCGTATTCGGCCAGTCCGTGGATCAGCGCGATGATCGTGTCGAGGTCGGCTTCGCCAGCGGGACGGATGGGCATCGTTCAGCCATCCACCAGTTCGATCTTCGAGACGCTCGCGCCCTCGGCCGAGATCCCCGTGACGAGCGAGCGCCCGCCCATGCCGTTCGCCTTCAGGGTCTCGATCATCGCCGCCGCGACAGGCCGGGCCGAATCGCCGCTGCAGATGGCCGCCACGCAGCTGCCGGCGCCGCTGAGCCAGGCAGCGTGCGCTCCGGCGCCCTTCGCTGCGGCGAAGATGTCGAACAGCGGCGGAAAGAGGACGCGACGCTGGCGCTGATGGATCGCGTCGTCCGTTGCCTCATCGAGCAGGTCGAATCGGCCGGCCGCCATGGCCGCGACGAACAGCGCGGCGCGGCCGACATTATGTACGGTGTCCGCTTTCGAATAACTCTCGGGGAGGACTCGACGCGCGTCCTTCGTCGCCATTGAGTGGTCCGGGATGAGGATCGCCAACGCCGCCTGCTTCGGGTATGTGCAGGCGACGTGGGGATAGTGGCCGCCGGCGGCGACGCAGACCTGCATGCCGCCGAACATCGCCGGGCAGGCGTTGTCGCCATGACCCTCGAGGTCGGAGGCGATGTCGAGACATCCGTCGGCGCCGAGCGGCGAGCGGGCGAACTCGTTCGCCGCCAGCACTCCGGCGACGCGCGCGACGGCGCTTGCGCCGAGGCCCCGGCCCAGGGGGATGGATACGTTGTAGTGCGCTCGCACGGCCGGGAGCGGCTGGTTCAAGCGGGCGAAGGTCTGGCGCACGGCGCTAAGCACCATCTTCTCGCCCACATCCTCGCTCGGGAACGGCTCGCGCCCGCCGAAGGTGACCGTGACCGAGGCGAACAGGTCGAGGGCGATGCCAAGGCAATCGAAGCCCGCGCCCAAGTTTGCACTGGTGGCCGGCACGCGGACGGTGATGGCGGTGGCCATGGCCGTAGGTTGAGACGATGAGGTGCTAGGTGCCACCGTTCCGAACCGCGCTACCGTTCCGAACCGCGCGCGTCAGCAAGCGGGTTGCATCGACCACGCCAGCGGCGGTGTGGCCTTAGCTCCCGGCAGTGTCCTACAACCCGCTCCGTGACCGTCGCGGTTCGGATGCTTGGGGGGAAGCCTGGCGTTGGTGTAACCTCTGCGCGGGAGTGGAGGGGATCCGGTGGTCCTCGCCGTCTTCAAAACGGTTGCCCTGTCGCAAGCGCGGCGGGGGGTGGGTTCGACTCCCATGCATTCCCGCCAACTGAAAGCGAACGAACCGGGGAGGCATCGCAGATGGCACTCACAGCAGACCTTGTCGGCGAGACAGACACCGGTTCCGTGACGGCCGGGCCAGAGCACTTCGCCAGCCTCGTCCTGGCGGGCGCGCCCGACGTCTTCTCCACGCCGAGCCTCTGCGCCCTCGTGGAAGCGACGGCCGGCGGATGGATCGCGAAGCACAGCGACCCTGGCCAGATGAGCGTCGGCGCGCAGATTGTGATCAATCACACGGGCGCGACGCCGCCAGGGCTTGACGTGCGCGTCGAAGTGAATGTCGTGGCGATCGACGGCCGGCGCGTCGACTTCGAATGGACGGCGCACGACCCGAAGGAGCAGGTCGGACACGGCACGCACCAGCGCTTCGTCGTCGATGGCGAGCGGTTCATGGCGCGGGTAGCTGCGAAGGCGGCAAGGTAGGGCGCGTGCCCACATCCCCCGACCCCTTCT
>JAYUAG010000006.1:0-6524 GCA_043741475.1 Thermoflexaceae bacterium
GCCTGTCTGCGGCATCGGCCGACCACTCACGCAGCTCACCGCAGACGCGTGCCAGCGCATCGCGCGCGGCGACCGACCACTCGACCCTCACGCTTTGAGGCCGAGCGACTGTCGTACCTCAGCCACACTCAGCGTCCGGCCCTCGCGCGCGTCATCCCGGCCACTCTCTACTGCGCGCCTGAACTCGATTGCATACACGAGGTCTTCCCATGTCGCGTCGTCGGGCAGTTGGTCGACGAGGGCCTTCGCCTCTTCCTTGCGCATGGCGGTCATGGCTGCCTCCCGAATGATTCTAGCGCTCCACCGCCATCGCGTCGCACCTTCGCGAAAGGCGTAGACTACGCCTCATCATCGACCTCGGAGGATGCATGGGCGCGCTCGATGGCATGAAAGTCCTTGACCTCACCCAGTACGAGGCGGGCACGACCGGCTCGCAGTACCTGGCCAACCTTGGTGCGACGGTCTACAAGATCGAGAACCCCGGCATCGGCGACCCCGGCCGCGGGACGGAAGGGCCGGGCCGCGATTCACTCTACTTCCTCAGTTTCAATCACAACAAGAAGAGCGTTTGCATCAACCTCGCGACGCCGAAGGGCCGCGCCCTCTTCCTCGACCTGGTGAAGGGCGCCGACGTGGTAATCGAGAACTTCAGCCTCGGGACGATGGAGAAGCTGGACCTGGGCTACGACGTCTTGAAGGCGACGAACCCCGGCATCATCTATGCGACGATCAAGGGCTTCGGCAGCCACGGGCCGTACGCCGCGTACAAGTGCTTCGACTGGGTGGCGCAAGCGGCGGGCGGCGCCTTCAGCGTCACGGGCGAACAGTCGGGCCCGCCGATGCGGCCGGGCGCGACGGTCGCGGACACGGGCACGGGCAACCACGCCGCCATCGGCATCCTCGCCGCCTACATCCAGAAGTTGCGCACGGGCGAAGGCCAGGTGGTCGAGATCTCGATGCAGGAGACGATGGTCAACTTCATGCGCACACAGGTGTCATACCGCGAGCGCTTCGAGGGCGGCGTCGTGCCGCGGCGCGGCAACCGTTCCGTCTCGCCGACGAGTCTCTTCCCCTGCGCGCCCGGCGGGGCGAACGATTACGTCTTCATCTTCCCGGCGACGTCGAAGATGTGGGACGCCCTTTGCCTCGCGATCGACCGGCCGGACCTGCCCGCGGACGAACGCTTCGCAACGGTGCAGGCGCGCGCCCGGCACGGCGACGAACTCGATGCCGAGATCGCGAAGTGGACGATGGAGCGGACGAAGTTCGAGGTGATGGAGTACCTCGGCCCGCTCGGCGTGCCCGTCGGCGCGGTCTACGACTCGGTCGACATCTTCGCGGACAAGCACCTGAACGCCCGCGGACAGATCCTCCACTACGAGCACCCCACGCGTGGGACGGTGGAGATGCCCGCGCCGCCCGTGCACCTGAGCAAGGACGACACACCCGTGATCCGGGCGCCGCTACTCGGTGAGCACACGGCCGAGGTGCTGGCGAAGGAGCTCGGGCTCGATCACGCGGCGCTGCAAGCACTGGTGGACGACCGGGTGCTCGGTATGCTCCGCGAGGCCGTGGCTGTCTGACCCCTCAGCGGTCGTAGTGGCCGCGGGCGCTCATCAGCACAATCTGGTCTCGTTCGATGCGATAGATGAGCCGGTCGGAAGCCGCCAGGCAGCGAGACCAGACGTCCGGGCCGTAGTGCTTGAGCGGTTCAGGCTTCCCGATGCCGTGGAAAGAATCGCGCTGAAGGGCTTGCATGAGGTCGAAGAGGCGCATGAGCGTCCGGGTGTCGCGGCCGAGCCAGTAACGCAAGTCATCCAGGAACTGGTCTTCGACGACAAGCCGCCGCTTCAGCGGGACACCTCCGCGGCGCCGGCGGCGATGGCAACGCGCCGCTGCTCCTCAATCCAGATGTCGAATTCTTCGGGACTAAACGTGAGGGCAGCCTCGCCGCGGTCCGCGCGATCCAGCGCATCGAGGAATTGGCGCGCGCCCTTACGGGAACTCATGAGGTAGACCTCCTCCATAAGGATGCTGAGTTCGGCGGCATCGACCAGGGCGACGGCCTTGTCGTCGCCGCGCTGGATGACGATCGCTTCAGTACTGCCGGCGACGCGCGCGCAGAGTTCATCGAAGCGGGCGAGGGCGTCCTCGGCAGTGGTTTCGTCGATGTCGTAGCCGAGCGGGTGGTGTTCCATAACAGTAGAGTAACACGCGCCAAGGAGGGGTCGAAGTCAGGCGCGGTCGTAGTGCCCGCGGGCGCCGAGGAACTCGACGCGGGTGTCGAAGACCCGATAGACCAGCCGGTGCTCCTCTGTGACTCGCCTCGACCACCAGTCGGCGCCGCGGTAGCGAAGGGGCTCAGGCTTACCGAGGCCCTCGAAGGGTCGCGACTGACCTGCAGGACAAGCTGGACAAGTCGGAACGCGCCCCTCGGTTCCTGGCGAATCCACCAGGCGAGATCCTCCAGGAAGCCGGGAGCGAAGACTAACTCTCGTCGCAGAGGTCGCCCTCCGCGAGCGGCAAACCTTGTTCGGCCAGCCACTGGCCGAGATCCGCGACGGTCATAGTGCGCCCCTCGCCGCGGTCCAACTGGTCCTCGGCTTGCAGGAGGGCGCGGACAGTCGATTCCGACCCGAGCACGTGGACGGTCTCGGCAAGGGAACTTAACTCTGTGGCAGAGACAATCGCAATCGGTGCTTTGCCGGGCCGTTGAACGACAACGACGTGCTTCCCATCAGCGACGCGATCGCAAAGTTCGCCGAGGTGAGCGATGGCAAAATCCATCGACTCCTCGTCAGCGACCATGCCCCAGAGACTCGACGGCCATACACACACTGTAGGCGGCGAGGAACCGGCGTGACAACCCACCCGCCGGCCCGACCGCTATGCCGTAACGGCGTCTCGCCCACCATGGAGTTATGCCAACACGCCGCAGCGACGTCCGGAACGTCGCCATAATCGCCCACGTCGACCACGGGAAGACGACCCTCGTCGACGCGCTCCTGAAGCAGTCCAACATCTTCCGCGAAAACGAGCACCCCGGGACGCTGATCCTCGATTCGAACCCTCTCGAACGCGAGAAGGGCATCACGATCATGGCGAAGAACGCCGCCGTGAACTACAACGGCGTCCGCATCAACATCATCGACACGCCCGGCCACGCGGACTTCGGGGGCGAAGTGGAGCGCGTCCTCAACATGGCGGACGGCTGCCTCTTGCTGGTCGATGCGGTCGAAGGGCCGATGCCGCAGACGAAGTTCGTGCTGCGCAAAGCGCTCGCGCTCGGACTACATGCGATCGTCGTCATCAATAAGATCGACCGGCCCCAGGCGCGACTGGACGAGGTGCTGAACGAGACGCAAGACCTCTTCCTCGACCTGGCGACCGCCGACCACCAGTTGGACTTTCCCGTGCTCTACGCGAACGCGCGCGACGGATTCTGCGGGACGGAGCCGGGCGTCGCCTCGGGGAATATGTTGCCGCTCTTCGACGCGATTATCGAGCACGTGCCCGGACCGCAGTGCGACGAAAGCGCACCCTTCCGCATGCTCGCGACGACGCTCGCCTACGACGCCTATCGCGGCCGCACGGCGATCGGTCGGATCACCGATGGCGTTGTGCATCCCGGAGAACAGATCGTGCGCTGGAAGCACGACGGTTCGACCACGAACCACAAGTTGGTGAACGTCTACGGCTTCATGGGGCTGGGGCGTGTCGAACTGGCGGAAGCGCGGGCGGGCGACATCGTGGCACTGACGGGGATCTCCGACATCCTCATCGGCGAAACGATCGCGAACGTCGAGTCGAGGGAGCAGTTGCCGCCGATCGCGATCGAAGAGCCGGCGATGAAGATGACCTTCCGCGTGAACGATTCGCCGTTCGCCGGACGGGAGGGCCAGTACGTGACGAGCCGCCACATTCGCGACCGCCTCTATCGCGAACTCGAGACAAACGTCGCCCTGCGCGTGGAGGACGGCGAAGGGGCGGACAGCTTTGTCGTGAGCGGGCGAGGCGAACTGCACCTGGCGATCCTCGTGGAGACGATGCGGCGCGAAGGCTTTGAGTTCGGCGTGACCCGGCCCGAGGTCATCCTCCGCCAGGGTACGCGTGGTATCGAAGAGCCGTTCGAGAAGCTGTATGTGGAAGCGCCGGAAACGGCAACCGGCTTCCTGATCGAAGCACTCTCTGGCCGCAAGGCACAGATGACGGCGATGCACACAGACCACGACGGCGACGTCCGCATCGAGTTCGACGTGCCGACGCGGGGACTGATCGGCTTCCGGGACACGTTCATCAGCGGCACGGGCGGCGAAGGCATCATGAACACGGAGTACCTGGGCTACCGGCCGTGGGCGGGCGAAATCGGACGCAACCGCAGCGGCGCCCTCGTCGCCGCCGAATCGGGGACGGCCCTTTCCTACGGCCTGGCGAACGCCCAGGAGCGGGGCATGCTCTTCATCGAGCCGGGCCTCGAGGTCTACGCCGGGATGATGGTCGGGCTGCACGCCAAGGAGAACGACCTCGTCGTCAACGTCTGCCGGGCGAAGAAGCTCACGAACATCCGCAGCTCGACTTCGGACATCGCCGTGAAGCTCACTCCCCCTTCGCCGCCGAGCCTGGAGCGGAGCCTTTCGCTTATCTCCGCAGACGAACTGGTGGAAGTGACGCCGAAGTCGATCCGGCTGCGCAAGCAGTACCTGGACCCGATCACGCGAGAACGCGCACAGAAACGGCAGAAAGAGTTCGCAACCGTCTGAGCGCCGCGGTGCTGTACGATGCGACGTTAAGGGGCTCACGATGCAACGGCTGACGTTCGGCGAGATCACGGTCGATGCGATTTCCGATGGCGACCTGAAGATGCCGATTTCCATGGCGCTGCCGGCCGCCGACGTGGACGCTTACCGGCGCATTGGCGGCGTGGATAGCGAGGGGATGGCCCTCCTGCCTATGACGACTTTCGTCATTCGCGCCGCTGGCCGGATAATCCTGGTGGATACCGGCCTCGGGCCCGAGCTGGGCTCACTCAAAGACATGGACGCGGGCACGCCCGTTGGGCTGATGCCGGCCGCGTTGGCCGCGGCTGGCGTGCCAGCCGGATCGGTGACGGATGTCGTGCTCACCCATCTGCACGACGACCATATCGGCTGGAACGCGAGGGATGAGGGCGGGCAGCGCGTGGTCACCTTCCCGAACGCACGCTACATCATCGCGCGGACCGAGTGGGAGAGCCGGGCGACGGTCGCCGGGAAGAAGTCGATCGCACGCTCGCTGGCGCCGCTCGAAGCGGGGGGCCAGCTAACGCTGGTGGACGACGGACATGTGGTCGCTCCGGGGGTTGAGCTGCTGTCGACACCGGGCCACACGCCCGGACACGTGTCGGTGCTCGTGATGGGCGGAGGCACAGGCGGCGTCATCACCGGCGATGCCTCCCACCACCCCGGAGAGATGGAAGAACCCAACGTGGCCAGCGTCTTCGATAGCAACCCGGAACAGTCGACCGCTTCACGGATCGCGCTGGTGGCGCGGGCCGAAGCGGAAGGGCTGATCGTGATGGGCGGCCATTTTCCCCCGCCCACGGCCGGGCGGATCGTGCGCGTCGAGGGTCGCCGCAGCTGGGTGTGGCTGGGCGCCTGAGGCAGATCAGGGCGCGAACGTCCGGCTGATTTCGCCACCGGGCGCGGCGCTGGCGAATGCTGTAAACGTGCCGTGTTCCGCGATCTCCTTTGCCGCTGCCATGAAGCCGCCCCACGCGGCGCGGGCGAGCGAGCCGCCGACGCTTACTCGCCGCACTCCCAGTTCCGCGAGCTCGGCCACGCTGAAGGGTGGGTTGCCGACGAGCACGTTCACAGGCTTCGGCGCGACTGACGTGACGACCTCTGCGATCGCTCCCTTCGAGGGCAGTCCCGGCGCATAGAGGCAGTCGGCGCCTGCGGCGGCGTAGGCCTGGAGGCGGCGGATCGTCTCCGGCAGGTCTGGCCGGCCCGTGATAAACCCCTCCGAGCGCCCGACGAGGATAACGCTTGTGCCGGACGCGTCGATTGCCGCGCGCGCCGCGCGGATGCGCTCGACCGCCAGGTCAAAGTCGAAGAGCGGCGATTCGCGGCTTCCCGTGGAATCTTCGATCGAGAGGCCGGCGATGCCGGTGGCGATCGCGCGCGTCACGTTGGTCGCGACATCGGACGGTTCGACGGCAAAGCCTCCTTCGAAGTCAGCGTTGACGGGGAGATCGACCGCCTCAACCAGCGCCGCAAGGTGGGCGAGAGCCTGTTCGAGGGTGACGGCGTTGTCGCGGCGAGCGAGCGACCATGCGAAGCCTGCACTCGTGCTGGCGAGAGCGCGAAAGCCGAGCGATTCGAGGTAGCGGGCGCTGCCCGCGTCCCAGGGATTCGGGATGACGAAGCAGCCGGATTCATGAAGCTCGCGAAAGTTGGCGCGTCTTTCTGCGATCGTCGTGGTCATGCCGCCATCCTACGGCACCCTGGCCTATCGCTTGACAGCCTTTCGGCGGAGGCGCATCGTGC
>JAYUAG010000007.1:0-6515 GCA_043741475.1 Thermoflexaceae bacterium
TCCGGCTCGGTGACAGACATCGAGGACACTTTGAAGGACAGACATCGGTGACAGTCTTGGGGCACTATGCCCTGGAAGACATCAGATAGGAAACAAGCCCGGCGACGGTTTATCGACGAGTGTCTCACACGTGCGGAGGGTGGCCTCAGCTTTGCTTCGTTGTGTCGGTTGCAGGAGATCAGTCGCAGTTGCGGCTACCGTTGGTGGAGCCGGTTCCGCGCGGGCGGCACCCGCGCGCTCTCCGAAAAGGACCGGACTCCGCATACGGCCCTCCGGTTGCGTGATCGCTGGGAGGCGCGTCTGCGGGCGGTCTGTTTGCAGGAGCGCAGCTTCGGCCCGAAAAAACTGAGATGGAAGCTGCGCCGCGACTACCCACGCTCGCCGGTGCCGTGCGTGCGTACGCTGTCGCGCTGGCTCAAGGCAGTTGGCCGGCTGCGTCGCCAGACCCGGCGGGCCAGATCGGGCCCCAAGCTGCACCTGCGGGGACGTTTGACCGGCCGTTGCCTCAACGATGTCTGGTCGCTCGACTTCAAAGGCCGGTTCCGCAGCGCTGACGGCCGGATGGTCCATGCCCTCACCGTGCGCGATGGGGCGCGCTGCTTCGTGCTGTGCGTGCAACATGTGTCCCAACCGGACGAAGCCCGGGTTGCCGCCGTGATGCGGCGATTGTTCCGCCGTTACGGTCTGCCCAAGGCGCTGCGCACGGACAATGGCGCCCCCTTTGGCGCCGGGGGGCCGCGGGGCTGGACCAGCCTGAGCGCGGCCTGGGTCAAACTGGGTATCCGGATGGAGTATGGCCGGCCCCGCTGCCCACAGGACAATGCCGCGCACGAACAGATGCACGGGGTGCTCAAGAAGTTTGCCGCCACCCCCGTCTCCTGCCACCCAGCGGCCCAGCAGCGGCGCTTCGAACGCTGGCGCCGCCACTACAACCAGCACCGGCCGCATGAGGCGCTCGGGTTGCGCACACCGGCAGAACTCTACCGCCCCAGCCGGCGGCGCCTGCCCGCCAGCGCCCCGCGCTGGACTTATCCCACAACCTGGCTGCGCCTACGCCTCGACGCCAAGGGCCGCTACCGCTGGCGGAAACGCCAGCGGCTCATTGGCAAGGCGTTCATCGGCGAGGAACTCGGCGCCCGTCTTATCAATCCGGAGGTCCTCGCTGTTTACTTCGGACCGCACCTGCTCGGTCAGCTTCACGCGCACGATCCGGCCGGACTGCGTCATGCCCGTTGGCGCCAACCCCTCCAAGTCCAAGCGGGAGGGGCTGCGCCCCTCCCGATCCCACCCCGATCTATTAAGATCTAATCGAACCAAAGTGTAACCGATGTCTGTCACCTCAACTGTCCTCGATGTCTGTCACTCCGCCTCCCGCCCGGCCTAGGTCGGGCGGGAGCCCGACCCTTCAATCCGCTCACTTCCCCAATGCCTGCTTCAGGTGGGGCACGAGCCGCTTGGTGAACTCCACCGAGTCGGGGCCCGACAGGTGCGACCATTCCGGGCAGTCGAAGATGAGCTCGGGGTAATCCGAGTAATAGATGTTGGGGGCCTTCGTCTCGGCCATCAGCCGCGTCCACGGGCCGGCGCGCGGGATGGTGGCATCCTCGAGTTTCTTCAAATCCCCGGAGTGCGGGAACCGGACGAAGACCACCTGGCCGCCGCGGGCGCGGATCTTGTTCACCGCCGCGACGGTTTCACCAAAGCGCGCTTCCACCGCCCGGTCCATGCCTTCGAGCACTTCCTTGGGCGTGTAGTCGGGGAAGGGCGGGGGCGTGAAAAGCGGAGCCCAGCCCGACTTGACGCGCTCCTGCAGCGGACCCGGCCGCGCGCACGCGTCGGCCATGCGGGTGCGACGCTCGCGGTCGATGGTGGCAAAATAAGGGGGCAGCAAGGGCGGCAGGTAGGAATTCGCCCGGTTGGGCACCTGCACCTGGGCGAGCAACTGACCGAGCACGAGGTCGTCCTGCTTCATGAAGGCCAGCTGCTCCTCGAGGAGCATGCCGAGGTGATGACCGGCACGCTGGGCCATAGTGCGTCTGTGATAGCGTTTCAACGCCGTCAACGAATTCTGGTAGGGCGGCGCCGGTGGCGGGGCTAACCACATGGCCGGGATCACACTGGCGATGACCGTGCCGTGAAAGCGTTCGTCGTTGGCCAGGTTCTCCAGGACCGGATAGGCGCAGCTGCCTACGAGGGCCAGCTGGATGGGCCGCCGGCCCAGGCCCTGCTCGATGGCGTCCAGGTCCGTGTCAAACAAGGCGCGCGAATCGCCGATGATTACGATCGAGTCGGGTTGCACGGCCTCGCGCCGGTCGGCCCAGAGGTCGGCGGTGTCGTTGAGGCAGGGGGCGTATCCCAACATCCGGGCGCGGATTTCCCAGGCTGCCGTGCCGATCGCGGTCAGCAGCAGCGTGGACAGCAGCAGCCCGCGCCACGGCAGGTCCGGGATCGGACGCTGGAAATCAAAATTGGAAGTAGATGAAGGCATTGCCGCTTCCTTGGGTGAGTATGATGGCGCCGAGCATCAGCGTCCACGTGGCGCCGATGAGCCAGGCCGGTTTGCTGGCGATCGCCGCCTCGAGGGTGCTGTGACGCAGCCGCCATTGCGCGATCCACAGGATATGGATGACGAGTGCGACCTGCACGATTTCCCGGCCGGACACGATTGCCTGGCCCACGGGGATCTTCCCGGCCATCGCCCCGAGGAGCATCGCGGCCGAGGGGAAATCGGGGGCCCGGAAAAAGACCCAGGCGATGCAGACGAAGAAATAGGTCACGAGGCAGAGCAGCAGCTGCACCGGCAGCGTTTCCTTCCAGGTCGCGTCCTTGGTCAGCGCGCGGAGGAAATGCTCGACCACGAGGCAGAGGCCGTGGATCAGGCCCCAGACCACGAAGGTCCAGGCCGCGCCGTGCCAGAGCCCACCCAACACCATCGTGAGCATGAGGTTCCGCGCGGTGAAGATCCGGGAGCCGCGATTACCCCCGAGTCCGATGTAGAGATAGTCCCTTAGCCAGCGTGACAGCGACATGTGCCACCGCCGCCAGAAATCCTGTAAAGAGGTGGCGCTGTAGGGACGGTCGAAGTTCTGGGGGAAGCGGAAGCCGAGCAGCAACGCGCAGCCGATAGCAATGTCCGTGTAGCCACTGAAGTCGGCGAAAATCTGGATGGCATAGCCGTAGATAGCGAAGAGGATCTCCAGCGAGGAATGCTCCCCCGGGACGGCGAAGACCGGGTCGACGATGTTCTGGGAGAGATAGCTCGAGATCACGACCTTCTTGAACAGGCCCGCGAAAATCAGCGTGAAGGCGAGGGTCGTGTCGATCTCCTTCGCCGCCATAGGCTTCGTAATCTGTGGTCCCAGCTCCGAAGCGCGGACAATCGGGCCGGCGACAAGGTGGGCGAAGAACGACTGGAAGAGCGCGAAGTCGACCAGTTTCATCGGCCGTTCGATGTCTCCCCGAGCCAGGTCGATGACGTAGCTGATGCCCTGGAAGGTGAAAAACGAAATGCCGATCGGGAGCGTGATCTGGAGGAGTGGCAAGGGCAGGTCGAGTCCTACTCCGCCGAGGCCGTTGTGGACTTCTGTCGCGAAGAAGCCGTAGTACTTAAACCAGGCGAGCAGGCCAAGGTTCGCGGCGATCGCCCCGCCGAGCACGAGCCGCGTGGTCCGCGTCTTTTCACCAGCGGCAAGTGAACCGTACACGAGGCGGCCGAAGACCCAGTTTGCCGCTGTGGAGGCGAGGAGCAGCAGGCAGAAGCGTGCGTCCCAATAGCCGTAGAAGAAGTAGCTGGCGGCGATCAAAAAGAGGCGCCAGGCCAGTGCCCACGGGCGCAACGCCCAGTAGATCACCAGTACGGCGACGAAGAAGATGGCGAAGTCAATCGTGGGAAAGAGCATTTCCCGCGCCAGTCCGGTCACCCGCCGTCTGTAGTGTGCCAAATCACAGGCTGTCGCGCGAGCGGGCCTGTGCTACGCTCGTGGAAATGAGTCAGCCATCCCGCGTGCTCTATCTTCCGTCCGGGCTGACGGCGCCTGCTATGGTCGCCCCGCCTCCAGTGCCGACCGGGCTCCCCTTTGATCGCGCGTTCTTCGAACAGGTGCTCGGCCCGTCGATCCAGTCGTTTTGCAGCCAGGTGGTGTGCACGCAGCCGGTGGTCGAGCTCCTCACGGTCGATGGCACGACGCACTACATCAAAGGGATCTCCGGGATCTCGGATAGCTGGGTAGCCCTTCATACCACCAGTCCTGAGCATCACGCCGATGTCCAGGTGTTCATCCCCTACCAGACGATCTTCCGCGTCGCGATCCGTCCCTGTGACGACGAGCAGCGGCCGCTCGGCTTCATCGTCGAGAAAATGGCGAGCGTTGGCCCACCGCCCTCGGCTCGTACGAGCGCGGCGAAGCAGGAGTAGCGCTACGGCTGCGGCGGGGTGATGGTGGCCGGCGCGGTCACCTTCACGGTATAGGCCGCGCACGGTTCCATGACAGCGAAAGATCGCGCCCAGCCGGGCGTGAACGGACTCCCCCATGAGAGCCAGCGTTCGCCTCCCTCCGGGGTATTGACGTAGCGATGGAGTTCGGCGACGGACGAAACGTTCTCCGCGAGCACGTCCAACGTGTCCGCGCCCCCGCCAAAGTAAACGAAATCGTTCCAACCGGTCGCGACCACCACAGGGAGCGGCGCAGTCACGGCGAATCCGAAGGGCAGCGTGAGGGGGGCGTCGACGAGGAACCAGTACGCCTCGCCGGGCTCCAAAAAAGTCAGCGTGCGGCCAACGAGTGTATCGCGTAGCCAGTGATGGAAGCTCGTGCCGCTATCATCGAGCTGATAGACGGCGCGGATCCGCCGCTGCGGGTCGCCCGGCACCGTATCTCCCAGCGCGCCGCCGGGGCCGAAATAGCCCGCGTGGTTCCATCCCGTCTCGAAGCGAATGTTCGCGCACTGAAGCGCGCCAGCGCCAACGCGGGCGCTGGGGCCGAATTCGGACGTGTTGCCCGCGGCGTCCGTCGCGATTGCGATCACCCAATCGCCCGGCACGACCACCGGCGCCGCCAGCGTGAAGTGACCGGCGCCATCCGCGCTGGCGCTTGCGAACGGCAGAGTCCCATAATCACGCGCGCCGCCGGGAAAGTGTTGCGCCCGATAGAAATCCACAGCGCAACCGGCGCAGGCCGTGCCGCTGAGGCTCGCCTGGACAGTGCGTCCCCAGACGGGGTAGTTCAGCAGCGTGTTCGCACCAGAATCGCCGTCGCCGATGTCGTTGGGGTCGCGGACGCCGTTGCCGCCCAGGTCGATAGCGAGCCCGGCGACGTCACTGAAACGGTTGGTCCGGATGGTGTTCGCCGAAGAGGCGGTAATCGCCGTCCCCAGCACTTCGACGCCCGAGGTGACGTTGGCCACCGTGTTCTCGAGTACGCGCACGCCGCTCGCCGGGGGCGCGATTACGATCCCTCGGGACACATGGGCGGCGATGCCGGCGGCGTTGCGGCCCACGAGGTTGCGCGCGATTGTCACGCCCGCGAAAGCGGGCTCTCCGCCTTCGCCAACGCGAATTCCGGTGGTGGCGTTGCCGACGATGTTCGCCTGGTTTGGTCCCGCCGCTTCGCCGCCCAGGATTACGCTGGCAGCACGTACGACGATGCCGGTTGTGACGGGGGCCGGATCGTCGCTCGTCGGCGCGAACCCGGCAGAGTTTCCACGGGCCAGGGTCGACGCCCCTCCGATCAGAAGGCCGATGCCGCAATCGCCGAGACGGTTGCCAGAACCGTTCGTGAGGTCGTCACCGATCGTGCTGTTCGGTCCGAGCACTCCGAGACAGGCGCCGCCGAAGCCACGGATGCGGAGCCCCTTCGCCGTCGCCCGGTCGCCGGTCAACAACAGGCCGTCAGCCCCGGCCTGGAGCGCTGCACCATCGATGACCACGCCCGCGAGGGAGGCGTCGATCGTCACGTCGGCCTTCGTGACGGTGGGCAGGCGGCTCGATTGCACGGCGATCGTGGCGGGAGTCCCGACCGGAAATACGGCGGCGTCGAAGCGCACGGCATAGCTGGTTGCGGCGGCGTCTGCGTTGATGAGTTCGATCGCCTTTCGCAGTGTGCAGTTCGAGACGTGGGGACAGGCCGCATTGGCGCCACCCAGGTCCGCTTTGCTGGTCACGACGAACGCAAGTTCGGCGGCCGCCACATGGCGAGCCGGCGCCCCTCCCGCACCGGCGGTCGCAGCGCCAAGGATGAAGACGAGGGCGACCGCTACGACGATGCTGCGCCTCATGCTGCGACGCTACGCCCGGCGGCCTGCTTGCGGCAAACCCCTTTACGAGAAGGATGCCCGCGGAGCATGTTCCCGCACAGCCAGCTCCACTACACTGCCGGTGGAGGGAAGCAGCATGAATAAGTGTCCGTGGTGCGGCCACATGAACCTCAACGTCTATGCCTATTGCCTTTCCTGCGGCCGGGGATTCACTGGCCCGGAACCGCAGAAGGCCGGCCCTTCAGCGCTCAGCAAGCTCTGGC
>JAYUAG010000008.1:0-33539 GCA_043741475.1 Thermoflexaceae bacterium
CCACGCGTGTTCCTCGCCGCCCTTGCCTTGGTCTGCCTCGGCACGAGCGCTTGTTCGAGCAGCGGCCAGCGGACCGCGACCGTTGCGCTGGCGCCGACGGCCCGATGGGATGGGAGCCTGGCGCCCGCCCCCAGTGGACTCCCGTCGACGCTCCAGCTCGGTATGGCGGACGCGCCGCGTGGCGCCGCGAAGATGACCGCGACGGCGCTGTTCGGGTACCGCTACCAGTACCTGGCGGGCGGCCCGAACGACGGTTGGACCACGTGGGAGGGCGGCACGCTCGTTGCCGACTACATCAGGGAGTCACGAAGGGCGGCAATGACACCCGTGTTCAGCTACTACGTGCTCCTCCAGTCCTCGCCCGGCGAAGGGAGCGAGGCGCAACGGCTTGAGCGGGGGCTGAGCGACACGGCGGTCATGCAAGACTACTTCACGCGCTTGCGCACATTCTTCCAGCAGGCCTCGACCGCAGGCGGGACTGTCGTGCTGCAGGTGGAGCCGGACCTCTGGGGCTACCTCCAACAACGCGCCGGAGACGGGGGCCCCGCAAACATCCCCGCGAAGGTGCGAGCGACGGGCGTGGCCGACCTCGCCGGGCTGCCAGACACGGCCCAGGGCTTCGCCGCCGCGGTGCGGCTGTTGCGCGATCGATACGCCCCGAACGTGCTCCTCGGGTACCACCTGAGCAGCTGGGGCAATGGCCATGACTTCATTTACGGCGACCCTCCCGATGCGACGGTGGAGCGGGCGGCGGCGGACGCGCTCGACTTCTACCTTGGGCTGGGGACGCGCTTCGACCTGGTGTTTGCCGAATTCGCCGACCGCGATGCGGGCTTCAAGCAGGCCCAGGACGGCGACCGCGGCGCCTCCTGGTTCGGGCCGGAGGACTTCCGCCGGCATACGCTGTTCGTTTCGCGCTTCGTGCGCGGCTCGGGGCTCCGAGCGGTGCTGTGGCAGATCCCTTATGGGAACACCCGACTACGCACGCTGAACAACACCTGGGGGCACTACCAGGACAACCGCGTGGAGACGCTGCTCGATCAGCCCGCCCGCGTCCAGTTGCGGCCGTATGTGGACGCCGGCGTGATCGCGCTCCTCTTCGGCCGCGGCGCGGACGGCGCCACGGACGCGAGCGACGCGGCCAGAGACGGAGTCACCAACCCCGCTGCGATTTCCGGCAACACGGACATCGCGGTGTCCTCAGACGACGACGGCGGCTACTTCCGTCGCGTGGCCGCCGCGTACTACCGGGACGGCGTCATCTCGCTGCCGCGCTAGGGCCGGGCCGTTACCGGATTCCGGCGCCAGTCACCGGCCCTCAATCGTTCCTCCACCGGATTGCAACAGTATCGACCCATGGCAGAAACCATCACCAGGAGTCCCGTCCTCCCCATCGAACGGAGGCAACGGCCGCGTCTGCGCGTTGCCGTGCTGGGCTACGGCTACTGGGGCCCGAACCTCGCCCGCAACATCGCCCAGGACCAGAGCTGCACCCTGATGTCGATCGCCGACATCAACCCGGCGCGACTCAAGCAGGCGCGCCTCACCCATCCTCTCGCGCAGCTGACG
This sequence comes from Thermoflexaceae bacterium, assembly GCA_043741475.1. GTDB lineage: Bacteria > Chloroflexota > Dehalococcoidia > Tepidiformales > Tepidiformaceae > JAGQHB01. The sequence continues at coordinate 1,570 of JAYUAG010000008.1, forward strand.
ACCGACTTCCACCGCGTCCTCAACGACCGCGAAGTGGACGCGGTCTTCATTGCGACGCCCCCGGAGACGCACCACGACCTCGTGATCGCGGCTCTGGAATCAGGCAAACACGTGATGGTAGAAAAGCCACTGGCGACCAGCGTCGCCGACGCGGAAGAGATGGAACGCGTCGCTCGCGCCTGTGACCGCGTCCTCGCCGTCGACCACACCTTCCTCTTCACGGGCGCAGTGAAGCGGATGAAGCGCTACTTCGATGAAGGCGCGGTCGGCGAGGTCTACTACTACGACTCGACGCGCATCAACCTTGGCCTCTTCAACCACCAGTCGAACGTGATCTGGGACCTGGCCCCCCACGACATCTCGATCATGAGTCACCTGCTCGGGCGAAAGGTGCGAACCGTGAGCGCGATGGGCGCCCGCCACGTAGACGCGGCCGTCGAGAACATTGCCTATCTGACGCTGCAGTTTGAGGGTCCGCTCCTCGCGCACTTCCACGTCAACTGGCTCGCCCCCGTGAAGGTGCGCCGGACGATCATCGGCGGCAGCCAGAAGATGCTCGTCTACGACGACGCGGAAGCAGACGACAAGCTCAAGGTTTACGACAGCGGGGCGCGGCTCGCGACATCCCAAGAAGATATCTACCGCACGCTCGTGGAGTACCGCACGGGCGATGTCCTCATCCCCAGGCTCGAAAAAGCCGAAGCCCTCGCGGCAGAGACGGCCCACTTCGCGGCGGTGATCCGCGGCGAAGAAGAGCTGATCTCCGGGGCGGCGCTCGGCGTCGAGGTCGTCCGCATCATCTCAGCCGCACAGGAATCGCTGCTGCGCGGCGGCATTCCCGTGGAGGTGGCAGCGTGAACATCCCCTTCGTCGATATGGCCCGGCTCCACGGCGGCCTGCGGCCGGAGCTGCTCGACGCCTTCGCGCGCGTGCTCGATTCCGGCGCCTACGTGCAGAGCAGCGAAGTAGCCTCATTCGAGCGCGAGTTCGCCGCCAGCACCGGCGCGCGCCATGCACTCGCGGTCAGCAATGGGACCACCGCGCTTCACCTCGCCCTCCTCGCCTGCGGCGTCCGCCCCGGCGACGAGGTGATCACCGTGGCGAACACCTTCATCGCGACGGTTGAGGCGATCATGATGACGGGCGCGACGCCGATCTTCGTCGATGTCGACCCGGAGACGATGTTGATGGACCCGGTCGAGGTCGAGCGGTGCATCACGCACCGCACGCGCGTCATTCTCCCCGTCCACCTCTACGGGCGCGTCTGCGACATGGACGCACTCACGGCCATCGCCCACCGCCACGGCCTGTACGTGGTAGAGGACGCCTGCCAGGCCCACGGCGCGACGCTCAACGGCCGGCAGGCCGGAACGATGGGCGACCTCGGCTGCCTGAGCTTCTACCCCACGAAGAACCTGGGCACGGTTGGCGAAGGCGGCGCCGTCCTCACGAACGAACCAGCGCTGGCGGCGCGCGTCGAGAGCCTTCGCAACCACGGCCAGTCGGCGAAGAACGTCCACACCGAGCCCGGCTACAACTACCGCATGCCGGAGCTGCAGGCGGCGGCCCTGCGCGTGCTCCTGCCCCACCTTGAGGCGTGGAACCGTTCACGCGTCGCCGCGGCCGGATGGTACGCGCGCGGACTCTCTAACCTCGACATCGAGGAGTGCGCGCCCGCGCCGTCTGGCAGCCACGTCTACCACCTCTACGTCGTGCGAAGCGGCGAGCGCGCCGAACTGCAGCGCTTCCTCGCCCAGAAGGGCATCGGCACCGCCATCCACTACCCGACGCCCATCCACATGCAGCCCGCCTACGTCACCCTCGGCATGGGCCGCGGCAACCTGCCGCGGACCGAGCACGCCGTGGACCGGATCCTCTCGCTGCCAATGCACCCATCCATCACAGAAGAAGAAGTCGTCGCCGTCTGTACGGCGATACGAGAATTCGAACGGTCGCGCGCGAGCGCGCCGGTCGCCATGGCCGTTGGAGGCGCCTCATGAACGATCTTCGCGACAGCCGCGTGCTGATCACCGGTGGCGCAGGCCTCGTAGGCTCCCACATCGCCGACCGGCTCGCCCTGGAAGATGTGGCCGAGGTCGTCGTCCTGGACAATTTCGTCCGCGGACGGATGGAGAACCTCGGCTCGGCCCAGGGGGTGCTACGCAAGCTGACCGTGATCGACGGCGATATCACCGACCCCAACACCGTGCGTGAGGCGATGGCCGGAATTGACTTCGTCTTCCACCAGGCGGCGTTGCGCATCACCCAGTGCGCGGAGATGCCACGGACGGCCGTCGACAGCCTCGTCGGCGGGGCCTTCAACGTGCTCGAAGCGGCGGTCGAAGCGGGCGTGAAGAAGGTGGTCGCCGCCTCCAGCGCCTCCGTCTACGGCGAGGCCTCGTATGTGCCGATGGACGAGGGTCACCCCTTCAACAACCGCACGCTCTATGGCGCCTGCAAGATCGCAGACGAGCAGATTTTGCGCAGCTTCAACGACATGTACGGGCTGCCCTATGTGGCCCTGCGCTACTTCAACGTCTACGGGCCGAGGATGGACGCCTACGGCGTTTACACCGAGGTAATGATCCGCTGGCTCGAACGACTGAGCCGCAACGAGGCCCCCGTCATCTTCGGCGACGGCATGCAGACGATGGACTTCGTCTTCATCGAAGACGTTGCCGAGGCGAACGTGGGGGCGATGGTCTCAGATGCGAGCGATGACGTGTTCAACGTCGCCACGGGCGTCGAGACGAGCCTCCGGCAGCTCTGCACGATGCTCTGCGCGGCCATGGGCCGGCCCTGGATCACGCCTGTGTTCGAACCAGTGCGCAAGGTGAACCCGGTCACGCGGCGTCTCGCGGCGGTCGAACACGCGCGCAGGGGGATCGGTTTCGTCGCCGGCACACCGCTGGACGAAGGACTGCGGCATCTGGCCCGCTGGTATGCGCGGCTGCCGAAGGGCGAACTGGCGGTGGCGCGATGAGTATCCCGATTACGCGTCCCTGCATCGGCCAGGAGGAGGCGGACGCGGCTTCGCAGGCGATCCTCTCCGGCTGGCTGAGCCAGGGCGAACGCGTCGCTGAGTTCGAGCGGGCGATCGCCGCCTACACCGGCGCGAAACACGCAATCGCGACCAGCAACTGCACCACCGCCCTCCATCTCGCCCTGCTCGCGGCCGGGGTCGGCGCTGGCGACGAGGTGATCTGCCCTTCGTTCAGCTTCATCGCCACGGCGAACGCAATCGTCCATGCGGGCGCGACGCCGGTCTTCGTCGACATCGACCCGGCCACCTACAACATCGACGCCGACCTGATCGAGGAGGCGATCTCGCCGCGCACGCGCGCCATCGTGCCGGTGGACCAGATCGGGCTCGCGGCGGACATCCCGGCGGTGCACGAGATCGCGCGGCGCTTCGGGCTGAAAGTGGTTGAGGACGCGGCGCCGTCGCTTGGTGCGACCGTCGGCGAGGCTCGAGTGGGTGCGCTGTCGGACTTCACTTGCTTCAGTTTCCATCCGCGCAAGAGCATCACGACGGGCGAGGGCGGGATGATCACGACCGACGACGATGCGGCGGCGCAACGGTTGCGGGTGCTGCGGTCGCACGGCGCCTCGACCTCGGACCTGGAGCGACACCGTTCGGGGTCGACGGCGATCGAGGAGTACGACGAACTCGGGTTCAACTACCGGATGACGGACATCCAGGCGGCGATCGGTCTGGTCCAGCTGGGGAAGCTTGAGGGGATCCTCGAAGCGCGGGGGCGGTTGGCGCGACGCTACGGCTCGTTGCTTGGAGGCGAGCGGCGGCTGGAGGCGCCGGCCGCGCCCGCGGGCAGGCGGCACACCTACCAGTCTTACTGCGTCCGCCTCCGCAACACGCGGCCGCGGGCACAGATCATGGCCGAGCTGGCGGACCAGGGAATTGCCACGCGGCGCGGCGTGATGGCGATCCACCTGGAGCCCTATTACCGGAGGCGCTACCCGGCGCTTTCGCTACCGGTGACGGAGGAGGCAACGGCGCACACGCTGCTGCTCCCCCTGTTCGCGGGGATGACCTGCGCCGAACAAGACATGGTGGTGGATGCGCTGGTTGGGGCCTTGTGACGATGCCAGGGACGGGTGAAGACGTACGGAGCGCGGTTAACCAACCGGGGGCGACGGGCGTTGACCCAAGAGCGGGGAGGAATCGGGCAGCGAAGGCCTTGATCAAGCAGGCAGTGCGGCGCGCTGGACTGACGCGCAACCGCGTCGTCGCGGCGCGCCTCTGTTGTGAACGCAATCTCCTTTCGCGTGTGGGCCCAAGACATCCCGCTCGCAGCCGGATTCTTGCCTATCACTCCGTCGGCACCCCGCTGTGGGGCGTAAACGATGTCGACCCCGCACGTTTTCGGCGCCACCTTGAGGTAGCCTTGGACCAGGGCTACCGTTTCGTCCCCGCGGACCTGATAGCGGCGGAGGGCGGAGCCGAACCGCGGTTGGCGATCACCTTCGACGATGGTCTCGCCAGCGTGGCCCAGAACGCGGCGCCCATCCTTTCGGAGATGGGTATCCCCTGGACGCTCTTCGTCGTGACCGACTGGGCGGACGGCAGCCACCAGTTTGGCGACGGCGTCATGCTTGGCTGGAGCGGAATCGAGGCGCTCGCGGCGGGCGGTGCGACAATCGCGAGCCACTCAGTAACGCATCCGAACTTCGCACACATCGGGCTGGAACAGGTCGAACAAGAGCTTGTGGAGTCGCGGCTCGTGATCGCGAGCCGGATCGGCGTGAATCCGACCGCCTTCGCGATACCGTACGGACAGTCTCGCGACTGGACTCAGGAAGCGCAGGAGGCGGCGGAGCGGGCTGGCTACCGGACGGTCTATGCGCAGTCCGAGGAGCCGCGGGCGGCGGGCACGGTGCCACGGACGTTCATTTCGCGATTCGACACGGATCGCGTCTTCCGTGGGGCGCTGCAGGGTTCGTTCGACGGGTGGGAAGAGTGGTACTAACCGAGTTCCGCGTCCCGAGTTCCGAGTTCCGAGGCTGAGCCGGGCCGTGGGTCAGGTGGGCTGCTGGCCCGGAGGCGGACCGGGAGCTGGCCGGCGCGGGCGGTTGCGTAGACTTCGAGCAGATCGCGGGCCACACGTCCGACCGAATAGTGGTCGCGGACGTGACCTTCCGCGGCGGCGCCCAGCCGCGCCCGGAGGGCGCTATCTTCGACGAGCGCCGTGAGCGCTCGGCTGAGCCCGGCGGGGTCATCCGGTGGCGGCGTCAGGCCGGTTTCCCCGTCGATGACCGCCTCTTCCGGGCCGCCGAACGTGATGACGGGCGGCAGGCCGCGAGCCATAGCCTCGAGGAGCGCGATCGACATGGAACCAGCGGGGACTGCGAGGGCGAAGATGTCCATTGCCGCCAAGTATGGGCCCGGATCGGGCTGATGGCCGGCGAAGAGCACGGCGTCCGCAATCCCGGCGTTCCTGGCGCGCGCCGCGAGTAACTGCCGCAGCGGGCCGTCGCCGACCAGCAGCAGGCGGCGGCGCTGGGGTCCTCGCATCAGCGCGAAGGCGTCGATCAGTGTTTCGAGTCCCTTGCCGTCGGCCAGACGCACAAGGCTGCCAACGACCACGTCGCAGGGGCTGAGCCGGAGACTGTCACGGGTGATCGCACGGTCGTGCAGGCGGTCGGCTGTCGAACCGGAGGGCAGGGGGACGCCATTGAGCACGACCGCGAAGTTGCGGGAGTGGATGCCTAGCCGTTGTTCGCGGAGCGCGGCGTTTCGCCGGGAGACGGCCACAACCGCGTGCGCAGTGCGGTCGAGGAGCTGCCGTGCCGCGCGCTCGACGCAGCCGGGACGCTGGCGGGGCAGATCGTGCTCCGTGACCACAACGGCGGCGCGCGTTGAGAGGCGGGCGAGAGCGACGAGCGCCAGCCCGCCGGTGGCGCCGCCGGTATGGAGATGGACTGCGTCGGGGCGGAAACGCCGGAGGCGAGCGCGCAGTTGGCGCAGTTGCCGCAGCTGGGCCAATCGGCCGTTTCGGGCGTCGGTATCGAGGCGGACCACTTCCGCACCAGCGCGGACGATCCGCGCGCAGACCTCGTCGAACGCAGCAGCGGCGGGGACGACGGCGAGGACGGGCTTGCCGCGCCGCACGTATTCCGCGGCCAGGTCGATGACGTGCGTTTCCATGCCCCCGACGGCGGTGGACTGGAGTGCGAGGACGATCCTCTCGATCTCAACTTGAACCGCCACGGCTTTCACCTCGCTCCGCGTGCTCGCTCGAGTTCTTCGAGCATAAGGTCGACCAGTCGAGCATCGTTTGTGCGCCCGTCGAATCGCTGTTCGGCGACGCAACGGGCGGTCCGGCCCATGGCCGCAAGGCGGGGCCGGTCGTCGAGCGCAGCTTGAAGCGCGGCTGCGACGCCCGCCAGGGTGGGTTCGACGAGCCAACCCGTTAGGCCGTGGTCGACCACGTCCCCGGTGCCGCCGACTTCGCCCACGATCGCGGGCAGGCCGCTGGCGAACGCCTCCACGGTCGCGATGCCGAAGCATTCGGCGCGGCTGGGAAGGGCGAAGAGGTCGGCCTCGGCGTAGAGAGAGCGAAGCGCGTCGGAGTTCGCCTCGGCACGGTGGACACGGACGCCGCGCCCTGATTCGAGAGCGTCGCGGGTGACGACATCGAGTTCGACCCTGCCCGCGAAGGGACCGCGCACCAGGTCAACGAGCAGATCGCCACCCTTGCGGTAGAGGTCGCCGCCAACGAAGAGCAGACGCAACGGGCGCTCGCCGGACGGCCGTCGGTCGGCGGGATGCCAGGCTTCGAGGTCGACGCCTGGCGGGATGACGGCGATACGTTCCGGCGGAACGCCAGCTGCCTCCAGGTGTCCAGCGGCCCAGCGAGACATGGCGACGAGGCGGGCGGCTCGGCGGAAGACGGCACGTTCACGCCAGCGGGCGAATCGCAGCGCAGCGCCGCGGCGCGGTGGCCGATGTAGATAGATTTCCGCCCATGCTTCCTGGGCGTCGACCGTCCAGTCCGTCTCGACCACGAGGGGCAGCTTGAAGGGGCCCGTAAAGGCCCAGAGATACGGGGGCACGAGTTCGGGCGCGGAGGTCCAGACGATGTCGGGCCGGGGGAACGCGGCGAGGGGGCGACTCTGGAGCGTCGCGCGCACGCGGCCTGCGACTCCCGCCGGGAGAGGCAAACGCTCGACCAGGCCGCCAGCGTTCCAGCCGGTGACACGGTGGAAGGCCGGGTCGAGGCGGCCGTCGGCGCGGACGTTCACTTCCAGGCTCATCTGGCGCGTGTTCCAGCCGGCGAAGGTGACACCGACGAAGGCGGCGCGCGGGACACGGCTCCTGGTGGCAGTCATGAGGCCCCGGTACGGTTCGTGCGATGCCAGTCGGATGGGCCTCTGCGGAGGGCCACGGCGGCGAGCACCAGGAGTTTGTGGACAACGAAACGCGGCACATGAACGAGCGAGCCGAGGCTCGCGAGGGGCACGCGCGCGGCGACCCAACCGACCACGACGGAGGCAGCCAATACGGCAAGCGCCACCGAAGGGAACACCAGCAGACCGCCCGCAACCGCGGTGAGCAGCACCGCTACGGCGCCGGCAGCGACGAGCAGGGTAAGGGGAAGCGAAGCTACCTCCAGCGCGCCGGCCGCGGCGGCGAAGCGCCCGCGTCGCGCGGCTCCGGCGGCGGTCGCGAGCGCGGGGCCGGCCAAGGCGAAACGTCCGCCCTCCCAGCGCCGGTCCTGGACGCTCGCCGAGTGGTAGTCGCCGGCCATGTGCCCCCAGACCGTGGCGCCCGGCGCGAAGCGGACGGCGATGCCCCGGCGGGCGAGCGCGAGGGTAGCGGCCGCGTCTTCGGTGATCCCGGCGCCACCGAAACCGTCGCGGATGACCTCCCAGCGGAAGGCCATGCCGTTTCCTTTCAAGCCCATGCCCAGTCCCAGGCGGCTCGCGCCGAGAGGGCGTGACCAGTGCACGAGGGCGAAGGCGAGCGAACGCAGCTGGGCGAGGGGAGCCGCTGCGGGGGCGACCGCGTAGTGCACTTGGACAGCGTCGGCGCCCCCGGCGATGCGCGCGGCGATGGCGCCGTAGAACGTGGACGAGACGGTGGTGTCGGCGTCCACGACGGCGACCACATCGGGCGGAGATGGGCGCTGGCGGAGGTGGTCGAGCGCAAACTCGAGCGCGTGGCTCTTGCCGCGGTTCGCGGGGTCGACGCGCTCGACGACCGTGACACCTGCGCCACGAGCGACCGCGGCGGTGGCGTCGGAGCAGTTGTCGGCGACGACGAGGACTTCGGGCCGCGGTTGCCAGGGCGCGGCGGCGAGGCTAGCGAGCGTGCGGCCGAGCATCGTCTCTTCGTTGTAGGCGGGGACGATGACGGCGATCGAGAGATGACCGCGAGTGAGCGCCGCAGCCGGGCGGGGACGAGGCAGTGCGGCCGCGGCGAGAACCAGCCACCACAGGCCGTGGATCAGGACCAGGGCGCTTAACGCGGTCGCGATGACGACAAGGAGTGTGGTCAAGGGCCAGCCTCCACCGCAAGGTTCGTCAACACGAGCTCCGCTACTGCTTCGGGGCTGGCCGGGGAGCCCATGTTCGCGGCGCGCGGGTCCGGGCCGGATTCGGCGCGAATGATCGCGGCGAGGCGCGAGACAAAGGCGTCGACGCCCAGGGTGCGTTCAGCGGCGGCGCGGCCGGCGGCGCCGAGCGTGCGGCAGAGCGAGGCGTCCGCGGCGAGCATTCCGAGCGCTCTCCGGAGCCCTACGGGGTCGCCCGGAAGCACGTAGAGCCCGGTGTGTCGCCCCATCGGATTCGCGTCGCTTTCGCCGAAGAGCTGGGGGCCACGGCTGAATGTAGCAGCCTCGTCGATGCTGCCATCGGCGCGCACCAGCGGCCCGGCGACACACTCGCGCTGACCGCGCGATGCGGTCACGACGACTGGCAGGCCGCAACTCATGGCTTCGAGGATGACCGTGACGCCGGATTGGTTGGGCACATCCTGGAGCGGCACGACGACAGCGGTGGCCCGGCGATAGAGGTCGCGGAGCGCGAGATAGGGAAGCGGCTCACCCACGAAGGCGACGTTGGGGGGCAGCGCGGCGGCGGTGGCGGCGGAGCGCGCCCAATGGCTTCCGGCGGCGATGACGAAGGATGCGTCGCAGCCGCGAGCCGCTTCGACAAGGGTCGCGTAGTCGCGGTTCTCGGCGCCCACAGCGACGAACAGCGGCGGGCCAGGCGGCGGTGTTTCCGGGCCCGTCCAGTAGTGGGTATCGACCTGGTAGGGGACGAGCGCAGTCTGCCAGCGGCCCCCGGGGGCAAGGGTGATGCGGGCGCGCTGTTCCACGCTATGGAGCACGAGCGTGCCCGGCGAGCCGAGGCGGGTGGCGACGCGGAACAAGGCGCGTTTCCAGGGCGGGCTGACAAGGTGCCCAAGCATCACAACGCGGACTCCGCGGCGGAAATGAACGGCGAGCGCGAGCAGTGTCGGGAGACCGTTATGTTCGCCGTCGGCGAAGACCACGTCGCCACGCCGGGCGAGGGCGGCGGTGTGCCATGCCTGGCGGACGTGAGGGCCGAAGAGACGGCCGCGCACCCCCCGGCGCCGGGCGGAGGCTCGCTGGTAGACAACGTGGCCTCCGATCGCGTGGGCGAGTTCGAGGACGTCCCGCCGCGGGCCGTTTTTGGAGAGCCGGATAGCGGCGTCCCGCGTCAGGCTGACCATCACCCAGGTCCTGGAGGGGCGGGCCATCAGGCGACCTCGCGCAGCAGCGAGAGGACGGCGAGGGCGTTCGCCTCCGCGTCCATCTCCATGTAGGCGGCGTCGCGGCCGGCGAGTCCCATGCCCACGCGCAGCGGGCGGTCGTCGATCAGCCGGCGAAGGGCGTCGTGCAGCGCCGCCAAATCGTCGACGGGCACGAGCATGCCGGTCACGCCGTCGCGGACGGTACCGCTGTTCGAGCCAACAGGCGTGGTGATCACGGGGAGCCCGGAGGCCATCGCCTCTTCGATCGCGACCGAGGTGCAATCTCCGCGAGTGGGCAGGCAGAAGATGTCGGCAGCGCTGAAGGCGTGGGTGAGTCGCTGTGTTCCCGGCCGCACACCGTGTTCGACGCGCACGCCGGGCGCATCCGGGACGGCCGCTTCGGTGACGAGCACCAGGTCAGCGCGTGCCGCCAGCGGGCGGAAGGCTTCGAGCAGGAGGTCGCCGCCCTTGCGTTCGAAGTCACCGCCAACGAAGAGAATCGTCGGCCGTCGGGCGGGGGCGGGGCGGGGAATTCCGAAAAATGCACGCGGCGCGCCCGGTTGGACCACCGTGATCCTCGAGCGGTCGACAGCGTAATCGTCTACCAACGAGTCTGCCGCCCAGGTCGACCAGGCGACGACCGCCGCGGCTTCGCGGAAGACGCGCCGGTAGAGTTGCCGCTTCATCGCCTCAAGAGGAGCGGGGGCGCGGCGGTGGCGATACCAGCGGCCCATGCCGTCCACCTGCGCGGGAGTGGCGTCGATGCTGACGACGTAGCGCCGGGCAGGGCTCTGGGGAGCCGCCAGGGATATGGTCGATGTGTGGAAAAGGGCGACGTCAGCGCGGCGGGGGAGGCGGCGGAGCTGGCGGCGAGCGTCGAGGCTTCCGTGGAGCGCCCAGGGCGTGCGGCTGCGCGATGGCGCCGGAAACTCCACGCGGATGACGCTGCACTCGCCGCCAGAGGCGGCCAGCGCGGACTCGATATTTAGCCCGTGGGCACGATGGCCGAGGGTCTGTTCGAGGCACAGTGCGAGGCGCGGGGAATCACTCATAGTCGTCTCCCTTCGCAGCCGGGCCGGCCGCGGGCGCCCTCGCGATAGGCTCGAATGTAGGTCGCGGACGTTGAGGGCCGGTGGATCGCCGGTTGCCGGGCGGCGAACGCCCGTTACCTGGTGGGTGTGGGCGCGAGCTCGTGCGCGAGGGCGAGAGCCGGAGGCGTAGCGCGCGCCTTTGCCAGAGCAGCGCCGTATTCGAGGTCGTAGACGAGGCTGAGGGCGCGAATCGACGGGTGTCGAACACCGAAGGCGAAACACGCGCGGGCGGCGAGGAGCGCCGCCCGTACGGCCGCGGTCCGAAGTCCGCCGGAGAGGAGGGCGCGGGCGAGCCTCGCCAGGCGGCGGCGCGACCGGCGCTCCCCATCAATCGTCGAAAGCCAGCGCATTTCCGGGTGCATGCGGTCGAGTGCCACATCGAAGCGGGCGTAGTCACGAGGGATGCGCAGCCAGCTGGCGAGCGTGCGATCGGCGTAGTGCCAGCCGCGAGCGTCCTCGGCGAAGACGAAGCGGTGGCCGGCGTGCGAAAGGCGGAGGGCCAGCTCGATGTCTTCGGCGCGGGTGAAGGTCTCGTTGAAGCCGCCGACGGCAACGATGCTCGTCCGCGGCATCACGGCGTTGCCGGTGAAGACCTGGCGCCAGCCGGGGGGATAGATGCTCGAAGCCATTCGCTCGTATTCGCGGGCGAGGGTTGCCGCTTCCCACCAGTTCCAGGGAGTGGGCCGCCAATCGCGCGGAGCGAGGAGGGGGCCGAAGGAGACCAACGGCTCCAGGGATGACGTGTGATGGGCGAGATGTCGCTCCAGCCAATCGGGCGCCGGGTCGACATCGTCGTCGGTGAAGGCGATTAAGTCGGCCTGGCTGGCGGCAACGCCGAGGTTGCGGGCGTGGGCGGGACCGCCGCCCGTCCGGCCAGTGGTGAGAACCGTCAAGGGAAACGGGTAGTCCCGGCGGTCGAGGCCGGGCTCGACGCGGGGCGTGCTGCCATCGTCGACAACGATCACACCGAAGTCCGGAGCGGACTGGCGGGCCAATGCTGCCAGCGTCCGCTTCAGGCGAGCGTGGCGGTTGAAGGTCGGGATGACGATATCCACGCTTTTCATCGGTTACCGGCTACTGGCGGCTGGCGCAGGGCCAAAGCGAGCACGACCGCGCACGCGACCGCCGGACGCACGGGCGGGAAGGTCAGATCGATGGTCGCGTAGACGGCAACCATCACAAGGATCGCGGCGAGGATGACCGCAGCGGGCGGCACGTCCCGCCAGGCCGAGGCCGCGCGGCAGGCGGCGATGCAGCGGGAGACCGCAATCAGCCAGGCGCCGGCGAAGACGGCGAGGCCAACCACGCCCATTTTTAGCCAGAGCCAGAGGAGGTTCTGGTGGGGCGTGTAGTGCTGGAGCGGCCAAAAGTCGAGGGCCGGCAGCTCTTCCGCCTGGGCGAAGGGCCGCCCGAAGCCGACTCCGAAGAGCGGGCTATCGTCAATCGTGACGGCGAGGTTGCGGCGCTCGATCTGGCGGTACTGGTCCGAACTGGCGTCGCGGTCGGTGGGGTCGAACTGGGAGCGGACGGCCTGGGCGGGTTCACCGATTGCGCCCGCGGAAACGTCCCAGAAGGCCTGCAGGTAGACGGCGAAGAACAGGCCAGCGGGAAGGATGATAGCCGTAAGCAGGGCAGGACGCCTGGGGAAGAGCAGCCAGGCGGCGACAATGAGTCCGGCGAACATCACGAGGATGCCGCTGCGGCGGCCGGTCATGGCGACGGTGGCGGCCATGAAGGCGGTATAGGCGAGCAAGAGCAGGCGCTCCCTGCCGGTGCGAGCCCGCAAAAGGAGCACCGCGCCAAGGACGACCCCGGCGGCGAGGAAGAGGCCCGTTTCATGGCCAAACCAGGTTTCGCGAGGAATGCTGGTTGCGCCGCCGTGGAGGTCCGCCAGGTAGCGGGTTGCAACGAGGAGTCCGAGCGTACCGGTCGTGGCGAGGCCGAGACGCAGCGCCCCGCGGGGCGCGAGGCCGCCGCTCCGCCAGAACGCAGCAAACGCGATGACGGCGAAGATCAGGCCGCGGGCCTCGTGGTAGACAAGGTTGGATGGGCCGCCGTGGCCAAGGCCATAGACCATGCCCGCAAGCAGCAGGAACGGGACGGCGATGACAAGGACGGGCAACCGCCGGCCGCCGGCCGCCGGCTTCATGCGGATGAACACCGCGCAGGCGGCGATGAGGAGGAAGACTTCGAAGGCGCTTGTCTTGAGGGGCAGCTGGGACTGGATCGCCGGGGTGAGGTTCCAGAGGAAAGCGGACTGGCGGCCGGGGACTCCGACGTTCGCCGTATCAACCACCAGTACGGCGGCGAGGATGCCGATGAGGGACGCGCGGGGCCGGGCCCAGCAGAGCGCTACCGACAGGAAGGCGACCGGCACAATCAGCGCGGCCGGCCCCACGCGGGCGACAAGCAGGGCAGCCGCGACCGCGCCGAAGCCAAGGACGCCCGGGGCGAGGAGTGCGCCCGCGGACAGTCTCGGGGCGGGCCGGAAACCCGGCATGGCGGTCACCCGGCCACCCCCACGGCGTACCAGGCAGCAATCGCGAGGAGCGCGCCTGAGAAGGCAAGCAAGGACTCTGACCTCACGACACGGCGAAGGGGCGTCCACGCGAGAGCCATGGCGACGGTGAGCAGGATGACCACGATGATCATCGGGTCACCTCGGGAGAGACAGGAGCCGGTCCACCCAACCGGGCACACTGGAACGCTGACGATTGAGGACGACCCCGAGGACGTTGGCGTCGTGGAGGAGCTCGAGCGTCCGCTCGAGCTCGCGTTGCGAGGTCTTACCTGCACGCGCGACCACGATCACGGCGTCGCAACGGCTGGCGAGGACGGCCGCATCGGTCGCCTGGAGGACGGCAGGGAGGTCGATGACGACGAAGCTGTTCTCAGCCTTCATCTGTTCGATCACGCCGGCGAGTTGCTCGGAACGGGCGATGCGCGCGCCATCGATGCGGGTCACGCCCGCAGTGACGACGGTAAGGGGCGCGCCCCGGAAGCGGCGCGAGACATCGCCAAGGCTGGCACGATCGGCGAGCACGTCGGTGAGGCCCGGGTGGCCTTCGAAGCCGTATTCGCGGCCGACGCTGTGGGTAGCGAAGTCGCCGTCGAGGAGCGTGACCTCGGCGATGAAGTCGTGGGCGAGGGTGCTGGCGAGGGCCATGGCGATCGTACTTTTGCCATCCCGAAAATCTGGGCTGGTGACGCCGATGACGAGCGAGCGGATGCGTGGCGGCTCGATCATTGTCTCACTCGATCCGCCACGCATCGCCTTGAAGCCGCGGTTGGCGGCCATGGGCGAGAGGCTGGAGGAGATGCGGTCGTGTCCCGCGGGCCGCGAAATGCGGAGGACGTGGCGGTTCAGATCGCTGATCCCGGCCATCACCTGGATGGCGCGCAGGGACTCCTGGAGTTGCCTTTGAACCTCGCGATCGGCGACCTTCATGACGCTGCCCGCTCTTTGACGGGATGAGGGGAGATGGAGGCGGCGACGCGGCGGGCGTAGTCACGGCGCACGAAGCCGGCCCAGCGAAGGGGGGTGTAGCGGGCATATGCGGCTGTGGGCTTCAACTCGGGCACGTAGCCAAGAAGGGCGACGTCCAGGCTGACGAGGTCCTCGCGGCTGCGGATCGTGTGGTCGGAACGGTAGCAGAGGTAGAGATAGGCTGCGGCGATGATGACGCCGAAGAGCAGCGCCGCGAAGGGATAGCCGAGGCGCTTGAGCAAGGGGATACCGAGCGGCGCTCCCGGAAGCGCGGGAGCGTCCTGGACGGAGAAGGTCACGGTGGAGGTATTGGTCGACGACGCGGCTGCAAGGAGCGCGTCCTGCTGAGACTGCACGAGCCTGTCGACGAGCTTCTGGGCGTTCTCCACACGGTCCGCAAGGCGCAGCGACTCGGGCGTCGGCGTCTTTTCCGAGAGCGGGTTGAGTTTGGTATATGCGGCGGTGTCCGCCCGAGCCTGGGCAAGGTCCTGCTGGGCCGCAGCGACGGCCTTCTCGAAGTAACCGAGGACGACGGACGATTCTCGCGCGCGGTCCGCGGCGATGCGGGCCTGGTATTGGTTGAGTACGGCCTGGACGATACGTTGCGCCTCGATCGGCGTCCCGGCGCTGGCTTTGACGCCCACGAGATTGGGGCCAATGACGATCGCGGCGATGCGGCTGCCGACCGCGTAGGCGGCGCCTGACCGATCGGTCGCGGAAGCGTCCGGGGCGACGACGCCAGCCTCGAGGGCGACCGCCTCGCGGAAGGCGAGCGTGGCGAGAAGGTCGTTGAGGACATCGACCTGGCGTTTGGCGGGGGTGTCCGTAGCGCTCGACCGTATCGGCGGCGTCGAGGTTTCGAGGGCGGCGACGGTCGACACCCAGACCGACGCCGTCGATTCGTAGACCACCGGGTGGTGGACGAGAACGACCACGGCGGCGGGGACGGCGATGACCGGGATGAGGGCGATCCAGAACCGCCGAAAGAGCGCCTCGATCAGTTTCCGGGGGATGACCGAGACCGCAGAATCCATGGGTCGGAGATTAGCTACGGGATGTTGAGTGAACGTGGAGTGGACGCAAGGTGGCGGCGGTCGCCGTTACCGGGCGATGACGCTCCGGCGGAGCGCCGCGAGCAGCCGGGCGGAAACTTCCATGTGAAGAAGTCGTCCGCGGGGGGTGAGCCGGAGCGAGCCAGCGGAATCGTCCAGGACGCCGGCTCCGCTGAGGGCGAGAATCTCTTCGCCCGCGGCAACCACCAACGTCAGGCCGAAGCGCGCCTCGAAGGCGGCGGGTTGGAAGCCCTCGATGAGGCGAAGAGAGGTTTCGAGCCAATCGCCCATAGCCGTGGTCTCGTCGGGCCGGTAGCGGCTGACGATGGCCGGCCGGGCGGCGAAGCCGTAACGTCCGAGCAGGGCACGGTTGTACTGCCGGGGATGGGCGATGTTCTCGTAGCGGTCGCCCGCAAGGTAGCCATGGGCGCCGGCGCCGAGGCCGAGGTAGTCGCCGCCCGTCCAATAGACGAGGTTGTGGCGGCTCTCGTGGCCGGGCCTGGCCCAGTTCGAGAGTTCATAGTGGCTGTAGCCAGCGGCCTGCAGCCGGGCGCCCGCAGCCTCGTACATATCCGCAACACGGTCGTCATCGCAGGGCTCAACGTCGCCTCTCGCGACGGAGGCCGCCAGGGGGGTGCCCTCTTCGACGGTGAGGGCGTAGCAGGAGAGATGGTCTGGATCGAGGGCGAGCGCGGCCGCCAGAGATGTCTCCCAGGCTGCTGGCGACTGTCCGGGTAGCCCATAGATGAGGTCCAGCCCGACGCTGGCGATGCCGGCACGACGGGCGTTCGCGACCGACGCGGCGGTCGCTTCCGGGGAGTGCACGCGGTCGAGGAACTGGAGTTCGGCGGCGGCGAAACTCTGGGCGCCGAAGGAGACACGGTTGACGCCGGCCTCACGGAGTTCGAGCAACTGGTCAAACGAGGTCGTGCCGGGGTTCGCTTCGAGCGAAATCTCCGCGCCTGTGCCGCCCGTGGTCAGCGTCCGCACGGCGCCGATGACGGCGGCAAGCGCGGTGGCCGGGAACTCGCCGGGCGTGCCACCGCCGAAGCTGATGCTGCCCAACGGCCGCCCCTCGAGGACATCGCGCCAGGCTTCGACCTCGGCAATAAGGGCGCGGCCGTAGTCGCCCTTAAGCGCGTCCAGCCCGGCGTAGGTATTGAAGTCGCAGTAGCCGCATTTCACAAGGCAGAAGGGGATGTGGACGTAGACGGCGATGGGGGTCATGTCCAGGCTGCTTCGCGCGCGAAGATGGTGGAGAACTCGGCGACGCGGTGGGTGGTGATCGCGGCGACACCCAAGGCGGCGAGCTCACGCGCGCGTGCCTCGTCGTCAACGGTCCAGGCGACGACGGCCATGCGCGCCTGGTGGAGCCGGTCGATCACTGCCGGAGTGAGGAGGGATTCGCGGCAGGAGACGCCGCGCGGCAGGCCATCGCGCTCGAGGACCGTGAAGAAGAGGTCGAGCTTCGCGGGAACGTCGATCGAATAGAAGAGGTCGACCGCCGGGCAGAGGCGGGCAAGCGGGCGCAAACTCAACCAGGACTGCGACGAGGCGGCGACGCGCGCCCCGGGCGCGCAGCTCTGGAGGAGCGAGCCGATGAGCGGGCCAGCGCGAACGCCGCCGTTCTTGAGGTCGAGGAAGAGGCCGGCGCCCGAAGCGGTGACGGCAGCGAGTTCGGCGGTCGCCGTGGCCTCGCGCGGGAGCCGGGAGAAGTACCACTTCTCGAAGAGCAGGGGCACATGCAGGGGGAAGCGACGCTCGTGGCGGACTTCGAGCGCGCCTTCATGCACCCAGAGGTCTACTTCGACGTAGTCGGCGCCAGCTTCGGCGGCAGCCGCGGCCTGGCCGGGCCGATTGGCGGCGTGGGCGATGACGGCCGGCGGCGAAAGTCCAGGCCGGAGCGCCGGTGTGGCAAGGCGCAGGGCGGAAGCCACTACCCGGCCGCGGGCGTCACGGCGACGGGCACGGGGTGGCGGGGGGAGACGGAGACCACGCCACGAGCAATATCTTCGAGCAGTTCGTTCTGCCCGAGGACGTAGCCGTCGGCGACGGGGACGATCGCACCGAGGGCGACGAAGCGGCTGAGCAGCGCCGTGACGCTCTCCCGGCTCGTGCCAATGGTCTGGGCCAGTTCTGCATGGGTGAGGCCCAGGCGGACGACGCCGTCCTCCTCACGACGCTGCTGGAGCATGTCGGCGAGGCGGGCGGAGACCGGCTTCGAAACCAAGTTGAGGATGGTGCGCTGCATGCGCACGACGCGGCGCGCCATAAGTTCGGCCATCGCGAAACCGAGGCGGGGCGACTGTTGGACGAAGTAGGAGAAGTCCTCCCAGGAGATGGTGACGGCCACAGCGTCGTCGAGCGCCTGGGCACAGGCGGTGCGTTCGCCGTCTTCGACGACGGCCATGTCGCCGACGACGCCGCCCTTGCCAACGATGTCGAGGATGATCTCCTTACCGTTCTCCGCGACCTGGTAGACCTTCACGCGTCCCTTGAGGACGAGGTAGACGCGCTCCGGGGGGTCGCCGGCGAGGAACAATTGTTGACGAGGGCGAAAAGAGCGCTCGGAGAGGAGCGGGATGAGGCGTTCGAGTTCTTCATCGTCGAGGACGTTGAGGAGACGGCTCCACTGGCGGAGATACCAGGCGATGGAGCGTTTGAGGGCCTGGCGGCCTCGTTGGCTGACAGCGGCGGTCATGCGAGCCCCTCAGTCGTCCGGCTCCGAAGGCGGAGCTCGTCCAGTAGTCTGCGTGCGCCGGCGCTGACGGATTCCGGCGCCGAGGCCTCTATATAGCGTTGAAGATCCGCGAGCGCCTGCTCGTGTTTCCCCATCCGGTAATACACCATCCCACGCTCTCCGACGAGTGTCGCGTTCCACGGCTCGATGACGAGGGCAAGTTCGATCACGGCCAGCCAGCGGCGAAAGTCGCGGCGGTCGCGGAAGGTGACGTGCAAGTTGCGGAGCATTCGCTGGAGGATCTGCCGGCGGGTGACACCGGTGAGGAACGACTCCGGCGACGCGCTGCCGAGCGGCTGACTGCGGAGACGCGCCAGCAGCTCCTGGGCGTCGAGGCGCACGCCCTGGTGGTACGGGTCGACGAAAAGTGGCGCCTCGGGTTCGCCGCAACGGACGATGAAGTGTCCGGGGAAGCCGATGCCGTCGCAGCGCAGGCCGATGCGCTGCGCGAGCTCCATGTACACGAGCGAAAGGGTGATGGGCAAGCCGGTGCGGTGTTCTACGACGTGGTCGAGGAAGCTGTTCTCGGGGTCGTCGTAGGAGGAGCTGTTGCCGTGGAAGCCGCGGACAACGAAAAGTTCGTGGTCGATCGCCTGGGAAAGGGAGCCCGGGTCGGTGCCGTCGCCGACGCTTTCATGGACGGCCTCGGCCAGGACATCGAGGCGGCGGGCGGTGTCGTGCGGGTCGGTGGGGCGGCCAGAGAGGCGGCAGATGATCATGGCGGCGCCGAAAAGATCGACGTCGCTATCGCGACCGGCGACGGCCCCCGCGAAATCCTGATAGTCGGCACGATCCATGCTTCGAGTATAGCGGGCCGAGGGGCGAGTGATGAGTAACGGGGGTACGTCTCAGAGTTTTTCGTGGAATGGCGGTGATGCCCGCGCCAGGCCAGTGCGACCGTTCCACCGCCTCTCTATCACTGTCCGATGACCACCGTCAGATCCGAACCGCGCGCGTCAGCAAGCGGGCCGTATCGACCCACCCGGGCCCCCACCGTTCCTGGGTGGTTGAGGTGGGTCAATACCACCCGCTCCGTGACCGTGGCGATTCGGACGGAGGAAGTTCGATGAGGACCCGAACGCTAGTCGAAGAGCGCTTCGCCTTCGGCGCTCGTCATCGAGCTGATGCCGCGCCGGGCCAGTGCGACCGTTCCGCCGCCCCTTTATCACTGTCCGATGACCACCGTCACATCCCGAACCGCGCGCGTTAGCAAGCGGGTTGTATCGACCCACCCGGGCCCCCACCGTTCCCGGGTGGTTGACGTGGGTCACTACTACCCGCTCCGTGACCGTCGCGGTTCGGATGGAGGCGGTCGATGGGCGGGAACGCTAGTCGAAGAGCGCTTCGCGTTCGGCGCTGGTCATTGAGCGTGTCGCGAGCGAGAGCCGGCCGGTCTTGAACCAGGTACGAATCGAAACGGCGGCGAGGGTGATGCCGAAGAGGGCGGTCGCGAGCAGGACGATGCTGGCGCCAGAGGCGATATCGAACTCATAGCTGAGGAACAACCCGGCGAAGCCGATGACGCCGCCCAAAATCGTAGACAGGACGAGCATGCGCGCGAAACGGTCCGTGAGCAGGCGCGCTATCACGGGCGGGATGACGAGCGAGGCGGCGATCAGCGTGACTCCCATGATCCGAATGGAGGCGATGATTGTGGCGGCGAGGACGAGCGCGAAGAGGGAGTCAAGCCAGCCGCTGCGGACGCCGTAGATGGGGGCCACCTCCGCGTCGAAGGTGAGGAAAAGAAGCTGTTTATAGAAGAAGAAGACCGCGGCGACGGTGAGCGTGAGCACGCCCGTGATCACCCAGAGGTCGTTGTTGCTCACCGCCAGCAGGTTGCCAAAAAGGGCAGCGTCGAAGTTCTGGGTGACGCGAGTGGCGCGGCTGATGAGGGCCACACCGACCGCGAAGCTCGCCGTCGTGATGATGCCGATGGCGGCGTCAGCGCCGATCTGGCGTCGGCGGGTCGTCTGGTTGATGAGGACGGCCGAGAGAAAGCCCCAGACTCCGGCGGCGAGGTAGAAGTTGAAGCCGGCGACGTAGCCGACGACCGCGCCGCCGAAGACGGCATGGGACATGCCGTGGCCGATGTAGCTCATGCGGCGGAGGACGACGAAGACGCCCACGAGGCCGGTGAGCGCGCCGACGAGCGTGGCAGCGACCAGCGCGCGGCGGAAGAATTCGAATGCCAACGGTTCGGTGAAGAAACTCATTGAGCGACCTCCGCATGGTCGTGGCGTTCCATCCGTCCGAGCGCATCGAAGATGTGCGGTGAATCGGCCACGAGCGTCATCCCATCCTTCTGCACAACGACCATCTCGCCGCCGTAGGTGCGGCGCAGGATCGCAGCGGTGAAGATGTCGGCGGGGCGGCCGTCGGCGACGATACCACGATTGATGCAGACCACGCGTGGCAGGTGGGCGGCGACGGCGTTCAGTTCGTGCGTGGAGAGCACAACGGTGACGCCCTCGCGGTTGAGCTCGACGAGGAGGTGGAGGATATCGTCGCGCGTCTTGATGTCCACGCCGCTGGTGGGTTCGTCGAGCAAGAGGAGGCGCGGATTGCGGATGAGGGCACGGGCGAGGAACACGCGTTGCTGCTGGCCGCCGCTGAGGTTACGAATGTGCTGCCGGCGGAACTGGCCGATGTTGAGGCGATCGAGGAGGCGGGCCATATCCTCGCGGTCGCTCGCGCGAGGCCATGGCCAGGGGCCTGAGGTGGTGGCGCGGCCCATGAGGACGACCTCTTCGACGGTGACGGGGAAGTTCCAGTCGATCGTTTCGAGCTGAGGGACGTACCCGACGGAGGGGCGGCGCGAGCCGCCAACGTCGCGGCCATCGACACGTGCGCGCCCTGCGTACACCGGGAGCGCGCCCAGCAAGACGCGCAAGAGCGTCGTCTTGCCGGAGCCGCTGGGGCCGACGACCCCGACGAACTCGCCCGCCCGGATGTGGAGGTCGACCCCACTGAGTACGGACTTGCCGTCGTAGCCTGAACTGACGCCATCGAGGGCGATGATGTCAAGGGCTTCCTGGTTCGCGTGCGCGAGCGCCATGGCGGCCTCCTATCGTTGGAAGGTGTTCGCGACGGGCACCTTCGCGACGTTGTCGGCGTTGCCGCCAAGGCGGCTGAACATGATGCGCATGTCTTCGACGAGCATGCCAACGTAGGTGTGGTTCACGTCCTTCACCTTGCCTGGGGGCTCGTCGTCGCTCAATTGCTCCTCGAAGACTGCGCCGCTCTCTTTGGCGATCGTGTCGAGCGTCTTCGAGGGGAAGACTTCGCTGCCGAAGATGGCGGGCACACCTTCGGCCTTGATCTGCTTGATCAGGTCGGCGACCTCCTTGGCGCTCGGCTCCTTAAAGTCGGACGGCTGAATCGCGCCAAGCACCTCCCAACCGTAGAGGCGCGCCCAGTATGCCCAGCTGTCATGGTACGTGAGAAGCTTGCGGTTCTTCTCGAGCACGGTGGCCTGGTCCTTCGCGATCGCCGCATCGAGCTGCTTGAGCACCGCTGCGAAACGGTCGAAGTTCCCGCGATAGTAGCCGGCGTTCTTCGCGTCGTTCTCGATCAGGGTATCTCGCACGATCTCGGCGTAGCGCAGCGCGTTGCGCGGGCTCATCCAGAGGTGCGGGTTCGGCTTCCCTTCGCTTCGCGGAAAGCTGAAGTCATAGAGGAAGCCCGTGTTCGGGTCCTCGCCCTGGAGCGTGTTGTCGGCCAGGTAGTAGATCTTTTTCGGGTCCTTGAGGTTCTGTTTCGCGATCGCCTCAGTCGTCCCCTCGAGGCTCGCCCCGTTCATGATCAGGAGGCTCGCGCGGCTAAGCACCGCCGCGTCCGACGGCTTGGGCTCGTAGGTGTGCGAGTCCACACCGTCCGGTATGAGCCCGTGGATAGCGATCCGGTTGCCGCCGATGTTGAGGACGATGCTGGTGATGGGGGCAACAGTCGTGGCCACTTTCAGGCGGCCGTCGTTCGCCTTGAAGTCGTTGTGGACGCCAACGAGGCCGTCGCCCACTGGGGCGTTGGCGCCGTCGTTGCTCGCGTCGCCACCACACGCAGCAGCGATGAGGAAGGCAACAGGCGCGGCGGCCGCGAGCGACAGTGTCCGGATCTTCAAAGCTGAGGGCTCCTCGACGTCCGAGCGAGTGTAACGGCGTTTGGACGCGCCTGCAATCAATTGCAACTACCAAAGTGGGGCTTATGACAAAGCTCGCAAGTGCATTCGAAACGGACCGGGCGCTCCCTCGCAGTCGGGCTAAGGTGGGGCGACGAACGCTCAGCGGTAGCTGATCGACCCCGCGACCGGCGCTCCGTATGGTGACCGGGTGCAGCAGCCAGCCCGCTATCGGATCGGCGCGTTCGACCTGGCGATCGTTTCCGATGGGACGATGCGGCTCGACGGTGGCGCGGTGATGGGGCTCATACCGCGTTTGCTGTGGGAGCCTGTCGTGGGCGCGGGCAACATTGACGGCGAACATCGCATACCCCTCGGGCTGAACTGCGTCGTGGCCCGGCGAGGAGACGATGTCCTGCTTATCGAGACGGGCCTTGGCGACAAGCTGACGGGCGCGGCGCGCGAGCGCATCTACCCCGGCGACTCGGGCCACCTGCTCGAAGGGATCGCCGCCCTCGGGCTGGCGCCGGCGGACATCACGGCGGTCGTGAACACCCACCTGCACGCGGACCACTGCGGCTGGAACACCGTGCGTCAGGGCGATGCCATCGTCCCCACCTTCCCCCGTGCCCGCTACTTCATCGCCGAGGGAGAATACGAGGCGGCGATGCACCCGAACGAGCGCACGAAGGGCACATACTTCAGCGAGAACTTTGAGCCGCTCGCGCGGAGCGGGCAGCTGGAACTCGTCACCGGCGAACGGGAACTCGTGCCCGGGGTGACGTTCTTGCCGGCGCCCGGCCATACCGCGGACCACGGCGTCGTCGCAATCACTTCAGGCGGGGAGACGGCGCTGTACACGGGGGACCTGGCGCATCACGCCGTCCAGTATGAGCGCGACGCCTGGATTGCCGCCTTCGACATCCTGCCGCTGGTGAGCCTGGAAACGAAGAAGCGAATCGCGCGGCGGGCGATCGACGAGCACGCCCTGCTGATTTCGCCGCACAACGCTTTCCCGGGAGCCGGGCGGCTGATTGAGCGCGACGGCCGCCGGACGTTTGTGCCCGAATGACGACGCCCGCGCGCCGCTACCACCTGGCGCTACGTTCACTTCACGAAGGGGCGAATGCCGTGTTCGCCACCCGCGATGGTTGGTCGGTTCCGCTGCACTACGGCGACGCACGCGCCGAACACGCCGCTCTGCGCGGCCAGGCGGTGGTCTTCGACCGCTCGCAGCGCAGCCGCATCCTCGTCGCCGGGACGGACGCAGCGGATGTGTTGGTGGCGACGTTCGCGGGCCACGTTGGCGAGCTTGAGGAAGGCCGGGCGATGCGCACGGTCGCGCTGGACGCGGATGGGACGATCCGCGACCTCGTGCTAGTCGCACGGACGGGAGGGATCTCGTACCTGGTCTCCGGCGAGCCAGGGCAGCGCGACGAGACGCTCGAACGGCTGCGCGACCACGTGGGCGCTGATTACGACGTGCGCATCGAGGACCGTACGGAGAGCACCTGCCTGCTCGGGTTGGCGGGTCCGGCGGCCACGGCGGTGGTGGCGGCGCACCTTTCCGAGGGGCTGCCGGCGCGGCTCCAGACGCTGCACTGCACGACCTTCGAGTTCCACGGCTTTCGTTCGCTCGCGACGCGTACGAGCGACACGGGCGAGGACGGCTACGAATTGATGCTCGCGCCCGCCGTCGCCCAACACGTGGTGGGGACGCTGGTTGGAGCCGGCGTACGGCTGGTGGGGGCGGCGGCGCTGGAAACGGCGCGGGTGGAGGCGTGCATCCCGGCATTCGCGCCGGACCTGGAGACCGGCCTGAGCCCGGCCGAGGCGGACCTGGATGTAATGCTCGACCTGCCAGCGGGCCGCGAACGATGGATGCTCAGCGCGATCCTGATCGAAGGGCCCGTGATGGAGGCGGGGACGCCGGTCCTCGCTGGAGGCGTGCGCGTGGGCGAGCTGCGGTCGTGCGTCGCGTCGCCCACGCTCGGAGCGACGGTGGGGCTGGCAGTGGTCGAGGCGCGGGTTGCGCTCCCGGGCGTTGCCCTTGACCTTGACGGGACGCGCGCGACGATTGTCGCCAAGCCACTCTACCGACGGAGAAGCTGAGCCATGACCCAGGGAATGGGAATCGACTTACAGGCGCTGGCGCTGAGCTACAAGCCGGCGCACCTCGGCATCCACGAACTGCGGATGGGGAACGACTGGCGCGCCTACTGGATTGAAGCGGACGAGCTACCACCCGATGCCCCGGTGCTCTACTCCTACGCGGTGGTTGTGGCCGAAGACAAGGGCTATGTGACGCGTCGCGCCGGGGAGCGGATCTGGAGCACGGTGGAAGGCGCGCGGCGGGCGGACGAGGCGCCCGAGGGCTGCGTGAAGCGGATGGCAGCGGAGCAGGCGGGGGTGGTGACGGCTGCCGTGCGGCTGATCGGGTTCTACGAATGCCGCGCAACGACGCACAACCCGGACTTCCCCGCAGGAACGGTGACGGTGCGGCCGATCTACCTGGTGGTCGCGAAGAAACTCAGCGAAATGGGTAAGGACGCCCTCTTCGAACGGCGACGGTTGCCCATGAACGAACACGCGAGGGCGTTGAGGGAGCGCTACCCCGAGCTGAACGAGTCGATCGTAAGGACGGTGGACCAATACGCGGTGCTGAAGGCGCGAGGGACGCTGTAGGGGTTGGTGCGTGGCTGAAGATGATGCGGTTGCGCTTGCTGACGCGCGCGGTTCCCGTGAGCCGGTACCGGTAACCTGGCGCTGAAGGTGCGGGAGACGCTGTAGCGCCGTGTTCGCCGCCCGGGGTGGTTCCGCGGCCCGCTTGCTTACGCGCGCGGTTCGGATTGGGCGGGTGCGCGGGCGACCGCGATCAATACGTGGAGACGTTGATCTCTTCCATCTTTCCGGTGACGAGATAAATGGTGCGTTCGGCAATGTTCGTGCAACGGTCGGCGATGCGCTCAAGGTTGTGTGAGCTCCAGAGCAGGTACGTGTTCCGCTGGACAGTTGTGGGGTCGGCGATCATCGCGCGGATGCAATCGTCCTGGATGCTGTCGTAAATGCGGTCGACCTCGTCGTCGGCGGCACAGACCTGGCGGGCGAGTGCTTCGTCGTGGTCCAGATAAGAGCGGAGCGAGTCGCGCAGCATCTGCACGGCGCGGTCGGCCATGGAAGGGATGTAGCCGAGGCGCCGAGGCAGCGGCTCGTCGCCCAGAAGGACGTTAATCCGGGCAATGCCCTCGGCGTGGTCGGCGATGCGCTCCAGGTCGGTAGTGATGAAGAGCATGCTCACAAGGGCGCGCAGGTCGGAGGCCATCGGCGCCTGGGTGCCGATGACGAGGATGCAGCGCTCCTCAATCTCGAAACGCTTGGCGTTGATTCGCTTGTCATCCTCGATGAGCTTGTTCGACCACTGGATGTCGCCATCGCGCAGCGCCTCCATGGCGTCGAGAATGGCCTTTTCCGCCATCGACCCGAGCACAAGCACATCGTCCTGGAGGTCGGCGAGTGCGCGATGGAAGAGCTCTCTGGTCACGTCGCCATCCTATCCGAACCTGCCGCTGATGTAATCCTCAGTTCGCCGGTCGCGCGGGTTCGTGAAGAGTTCCTGGGTGGGTGCGTATTCGATCAACTGACCGGAGACTTTTGTGTCGGTGAGCATGAAGGCCGTGTAATCCGAAACCCTCGCGGCCTGCTGCATATTGTGTGTAACGACAACGATCGTGTAACTCTTCACAAGTTCACGCATCAGGTCTTCGATCTTGAGCGTGGCAATCGGGTCCAGCGCTGAACAGGGTTCGTCCATCAATACAACGTCGGGATCGTTGGCGATCGCGCGGGCGATGCAGAGACGTTGCTGCTGGCCACCGGAAAGGGCGAGGCCGGACTTTTTCAGGCTCTCTTTGACCTCGTCCCAGAGCGCCGCGCGCCTCAGGCACTGTTCCACGAGTGCATCCATATCTCCTTTGAAGCCGTTTACTTTGGCGCCAAAGGCAACGTTGTCCTTGATCGACTTGGGGAACGGGTTCGGCTTCTGGAAGACCATGCCGATGCGGCGACGGACCTCCACCGGATCGATCCCGGGGCCGTAGATGTCTATGTCGTGATAGCGCACGGCGCCGGTGGTGCGCACCTTCGGAATGAGGTCGTTCATGCGGTTAAAGCAACGCAGGAGCGTGCTCTTGCCGCAGCCGGAAGGGCCGATGAGCGCCGTTACCTTGTTCACGGGGATGTTCAGGGTGACGCCCGTCACGGCCTGCTTGGCGCCGTACCAGAGGCTCAGGTCCTGGACGGCAATCGCGGTAGGCTCCGCCGGCTGGACGATGTTGCTGGCGTTCGCGCCGGAGGTACCGGCGAAGGTGCTTTCGGCGGCGCGCATCCCCCGGTCCGCGGGGCGCAGGTCAATCTGTGCCTGGGTCATCTGTCTCTGGTCCTCCGTGGATCAGGTTCGGCGGAATCGCTCGCGAATGAGCACGGCGATGAGGTTGAGACCAACCACCATAACCATCAGGACGATGATGGCGGCGGAAGCGTTCTCCCGGAACGCCTCCTGCGGACGGATTGTCCAGTTATAAACCTGGACGGGCACGACCGTGAACTCGTCGTTAAGGCTGGTGTTGTCGAAGGCGATGAAGGCGAAGGCGCCGATCATGATGAGGGCGGCGGTCTCGCCCGCGGCGCGCGCCACCGCAAGGATCGTCCCCGTCATGATCCCGGGCAGCGCGCTCGGGAGCGTGTGGTGCCAGACGGTCTGCCAGCGCGTCGCGCCGAGCGCGAGCGAGCCGTCGCGGATGCTCGGGGGCACCTGGCGGATCGCCTCAACGGAGGCGATCACGGTCATCGGCAGGATCATGAGGGAGAGGGTCAGGGCGCCGGCCAGGATTGAGGAGCCGAGCGCCGGGAACAGCGTGAGGCCGTGAAAATCCACCCCGCGCACGAAGACGGTGAGCCCGAGGATGCCGTAGATGATGGAGGGCACCCCCGCCAGGTTCGCGATGTTCAGGCGGACGAGGTTGGTGAACCGCCCCTTCGGCGAGAACTCCTCCAGAAATATCGCCGTCCCAATCGCGATCGGGATAGCGAGGATCACGGTCGTGGTCATGATCCAGATGGTCCCCAGGAGCGAGGAACGCAGGCCCGCATTCGCCGCGTTGCGCGAAGGGTAGCTGGTGAGGAAGTCCCAGCTCAGCCTGCCGCCGCCGATCCGGACGGTGTCGATGCCGAGGTAGACCAGCACCCCGATGCCGGTGAGGGTGGCGGCCAGGAGCACGTATCGTGAGGCGTTGGACACCGCCTGGCGACGGGCGACCGCGCCCTGCGCGCGAAGGGTGAGATCGTTCGAAGCTTCGCGGGCGCTCATTCGTAGGCCTCACGGAAGCGGCTCACGATCCAGGTGGCGAGCACGTTCAGAATGAACGTGAAGATGAAGAGCGTGGAGGCTACGGCGAAGAGCGACGTGTAGTTAATCGTGCCGCGGGCGGCATCGCCGAGGCCGACCTGGAGCATGTACCCGGTCATCGTCTGGATGCTCTGGAGCGGAAGCAGCGTGAGGTTTGGCGTGGACCCAGCGGCTATGGCGACGATCATCGTTTCGCCCACCACCCGCGCGATGCCGAGGAGCACGGCCGCGATGATACCGGAGAGCGCCGCCGGGAAGACGACCCTGACGGCCACCTCGAGCCGTGTCGCGCCGAGGCCATAGGCGGCCTCGCGCAGGTCCCGGGGGACGTTGGACATCGCGTCTTCGGAGACGGACGCAATCGTCGGGAGAATCATGATCGCCATGACGATACTCGCGCTCAGGCTGTTGAAGATGGGCACTCGATCCGCGCCAAACAGCGGCCGAAGGATCTCCGAGGTGATCACGTTGAGGGCGAAGAAGGCGTAGACGACGGTGGGCACGCCGGCAAGCGCCTCAAGGATCGGCTTGAGAATCCGCCTCGTGCGCGGATGGGCGTATTCGCTCAGGTAGATGGCCGCCGCCAGGCCGAGGGGCAGCGCGAAGAGCATCGACCAGAGGACGACATTGGCCGTCCCCGCCACCAGTTCCCAGATCCCGAACGACTCGGTGCCGGGGATGAGGGCCTGCCAGTGGGTTTCGAGGAAAAACTGCGCAAACGTCACCTCACGGAAGAAGTTGATCGTCTCTTCGAAGAGGATCACCACGATCAGGACGGTGGTGAGGATGGAGATCGCGCCGCAGAGCCACAGCGAGCCGACGATGACACGCTCGAACGGCCGCCGGAACGCGCGCTTCTGCATTGCGCGCTCCAGTTCGGCGGTAGTCAGGGGCATTCGAGCGGACTGTCCAGCGGTCATTGAGAAGGCTAACTCCCAAACTGAGGCGTCGGCGACGAGCGCCCGCAGAGTGTATTACTTCGGCAGGAAGGGGCTGAGCTTCTCTTGCTGCGTCTTGAGGAGCGCGTCCGGCAGGCTGACATAGCCGACTTCCTTTGTCAGCGTGGCCGTGTTGTCCAGGTAGAACTTGAGGAAGCCCACGACCTCCGCCTTCTCCCGGAGGGTGGCGGCGTTGCTGTAAATGAAGAGCGGCCGGCTAAGCGGCTTGTACTCCCCACTGAGGGCGGCGTCGAACGTCGGCGACACGCACTTCGTCCCGTTGTTCACCTGGACGGCCTTAAGCTTCTTCCCCGCTTCCTCGAAGTAGGCGAAGCCGAAGTATCCGATCGCGTTCTTGTCGCCTTCAACACCCTTCACGAGCACGTTGTCGTCTTCCGAAGATGTCCCATCAGAGCGATGGGAGGGCTCGTTCGAGGCCTGGCCCCGCAGCTTCAGGGCCTCCTTGAAGTAGTCGAAGGTCCCGGAATCGGCGCCGGGGTAGTAGAACTTGATGTTCTCGGCCGGCCAGGTAGGGTCGATGTCCTTCCACTGTTTGGCGCCGCCGTCCTTGAAGGCGAGGGTCAGCTGGGCGGGGGTCATGCACTGCGCCCACGTATTCTGCGGGCTCACCACCACGGTGAGGGCATCGATCGCCACCTGCAGCTCGACGATCTCGGTGATCCCGGCGGCGGTGCACCTGTCCCTTTCGCCCTGGTTGATCGGCCGGGAGGCGTTAGAGATGTCGATTTCCTTGCGGCAGAACTTCTCGAAGCCGCCACCGGTGCCGGAGAAGGCCACGTTCGCACGGACGTTCTTCGCGACCTTGCTGAATTCCTCGGCGACCGCTTCGGAGATGGGGAAGACCGTGGACGAGCCATCGACGCGGACGGCGCCGCTGAGGCTCGCGTAGTTGACCGCTGGCTTCGCGGTGGGAGAGCCGCCCGGAACGGCGGTCGCGGGCGCATCGTCGCCGCCGCCACCGCAAGCCAAGGCCAGAGTCGAAACGGCGGCAAGCGCTGCCAGCGCAGCAAGCAGGCCCGGACGGCGGACCGTGTTCAATGGTCTCATGATCGTGAGGCTCCTCTTCGCGTGTTGTTCGTGTTCAAATCTGAGTCGAGCCTAGGCAACCGCGATTAACGGCGGTTTAACGCACCCTGCCAGGGTCGCCGCCGTCGCTGACGCGGATCTTTTTACACAGATTTTGCACTGCGATTGCCGGCATTTTACGTAGCGGTGGCAGACTAAGGTTGATCGGGGAGCGACTTACGGCCTCGCTCGCCGAGCACCCCTCTTGCCTGTCGAGGGCTCCGAGGATGCCATCCCCGACCGGGCTTGCCCGGCTGGCAGCCCCGGAGCCCTCGGCGCATACTGGTGAAGGGCGCTAAATCGATGGCTCAGAAGATCCTGGTGGTCGATGACGAAGAAAACATTCGGGATCTGGCCACCCTCTACCTGCAAAAAGAGGGCTTCCTCGTCGAGTGTGCCACGGATGGCCAGGACGCCCTCGCGCGGTTCGCGCAGATCCAGCCGGCAATGGTGCTCCTGGACGTGATGATGCCCGGGATGGACGGGTTCGATGTCTGCCGCGAACTGCGCAAGGACCATGACGTGCCGATTCTCATGCTCACCGCCCGCAGCGACGACGTGGACAAGATCGTTGGGCTGGAGATCGGCGCGGACGACTACATGACGAAGCCGTTCAACCCGCGCGAGATGGTGGCGCGGGTGAAGGCGATCCTGCGGCGCTTCGAAGGCGGGCGGAAGCCGCAGAACGCGATGATGATCGCGAACCTCGCCGTCGACAAGGCCAGGCGTGAGGCCCGTATCGATGACATTCCGCGGGACATGCGGATGAAGGAGTTCGACCTGCTGGTCGCGTTCGTTGAAAACGTGGGTATCGTGCTGACGCGGGAACAGCTCCTGGAGAACGTCTGGGGCTACGAATACGCGGGCGAGACGCGAACCGTCGACGTCCACGTGCAGCACCTGCGCACGCGGCTAGCGGGGGCGAACGTCGTGATCGAGACGCTCCGCAGTGTCGGCTACAAGTTCACTGAGAGCCCGGCCTAGGCGGAGGGGGAGACATGGGCAGCCTGCAAGTCCGTCTCCTGGTGACCTATCTCGTCATCATCGGGGTGACGCTCGGCCTCACGGCGCTGGGTCTGTTCATTGTGTTGGGCGGATACCGGGACTCGATCTCCTACGGGAATCTGGAGGACGTCGGCGCGCTCATCAACGAGCAGGCGAAGAACAACCTGAAGGCAAGCACGGCGCCGGGCGAACCGAAGCTCACAGATGCTGATCTGCTGGTGTTGTTGCGCACGTTCGTGAATCAGCCGGCCCAGGATTCGGGCGAGCCGCTCACGAAGTCGGTCGCTTTCATCGACCGGAACGGCCTGATCCTGGAGGCGGCGAGCGAACCGGCGACGCGATTGAAGGCGGCGCGCGTGAAGGATCTCAATCTGCAGCCGACCGGTTCAACCGACCGGACGCCAAAGCGCTGCCGCGTGGACCTCGCTTCAGGGCCGGACCTGCTCTGCGTCTCCATGCCACTGTCGCAGGCGGTGATCGACGCGTTTCCGGACACCACGGCGGCGGCAATCATCGTGGCCGAACCGGCGGCGAGCCTGGGCGAAGTGCTAAAGGATCTGTTGCCGCGGCTGTTGTTTTCGGGGCTGATAGGGTTGGCCGCGGCGATTGCGCTGGGGTTCATCCTCTCCCAGAGCGTGGCGGCGCCGCTGCGCCGGATCGCGCGGGCGGCGCGCAGCGTGGCGCGCGGGAACTATCGCCAGCGCGTGCCGGTCACCGGGCCGCGCGAGGTGCGCGAGGTGGCCACCAACTTCAACCGCATGACGGAGGAGGTGCAGCGTTCGCAAGAGACGCTTCGCGACTTCCTCATGAACATCTCGCATGAGTTGAAGACGCCGCTGACGTCGATCCGGGGCTTCAGCGAGGCGATGCTGGACGGCACGATCGACGACGATGCCGGCCGTCAACGGTCGGTGAGGATTATCAACAACGAATCGACGCGCGTGCTGCGGCTGGTGGAAGAGCTGCTCGATCTCTCGCGGATCGAGAGCGGCCAGATTTCGATGCGACAGGAAGACGTAAGCCTGGCCGAGCTGTTCCAACACATCGGCGAAGTGTTCGCCCTGCGAGCGGAAGAGTGCGGCGTGGCCTTGCAGGTTGACGCGCCCGGCGAAGCACATGTACGGGGCGATTTCGACCGGCTGGAACAGGTCCTGAATAACCTGCTGGACAACTCCTTCCGGCACACGCCGAACGGCGGCCAGGTGCGCATGGGGGCACGGAGCGTACAGCATGGCCTCGTACAGGTGACCGTGACGGACACCGGCAAGGGCATCCCGCCGGACGACATCCCTCACCTCTTCGAGCGCTTCTACC
>JAYUAG010000009.1:0-6471 GCA_043741475.1 Thermoflexaceae bacterium
CGTATGGGTCACGCTGCCGGGTCCAGCTTTCGACCAGCCCGTCGAGCGCGTCCTCGTATTGGAGCCGCCCCGCTAGCGCGGCGAAGCGGCTTTCGCTCACCCAGGGTTCGCCGACTACCCGGCAGAAGGCCCCCCAATCGTCCTCGTGGCGGCACGCGATCGAAACCCAGGTGTCCTCCTCGAGCGCCCGGTAGATGCCGTGTGGGGCCATCGCCGGAAACTGGTTGCGATTGCTGTTCGGCGAACCCGGCCGCCGCAGCCCCCGGCCGTTGACCGTGTAGTCGAGCAGCGCCGGCCCGTTGAGCGTGGCGCCCGCCTCCGTGGAGGCGAGGTCTACCCATTGGCCTTCCCCTGTGCGGTTGCGGTGTATCAGCGCGGCGAGGATGGCGATCGCCATGTAGTAGCCGCCCGTGTGGTCCATGTAGGAGTAGCCCCATCCTGCCGGGGGCTGATCCGGTAGGCCGGAGCTGAAGGTGAGTCCCGAGACGCCCTGGACGATCGGGCCCCACGTCTTGAACGTCTTGTAGGGGCCCGTGTGCCCGAAGCCGCAGTTCGACACGTAGATGATGTCTGGCCGGATCGCGCGCAGGTCGTCGTAGCCGAAGCCGAGGCGGCCGAGCACGCCCGCCGCGAAGTTCTCGCTCACGACATCGGAGATGGCCACGAGCTCCCGCAGGATCGCTTTCGCCCGTTCGGTGCGGAGGTTCAGGGTGATGCCGAGCTTCTCCACATTGTGGTTGTTGAAGCTGCCACTGAGGTTGATGCCCCGGCGCTCATCCTTGAACGGCCCTATCCCTTTGAGGATGTCCCAGCGCCCTTCGTTGACCGGGTCTTCGATGCGGATCACCTGCGCGCCAAATGCGGCCAGGAACTTGGTGGCGCCCGCGCCCGCCAGTTGGCCCGTGAAATCACAGATGCGAAGGTGTGAAAGAGCCCCCAAAGGTCAGCCTCCAGGCCCGCTGTTCGCCGCCCGGCGAAGCATAGCGGGAGTGCGAAAGCCGCGCGAGCTATAGTAGCGCCACCACCAGAGGAGGGCTCCATGGCCGGCGACCAGCCCCGCTTCGACTTCCCCCGCGTTGGCCCCAGGGGCGGCCTTGAACCCGGCGCCGCGTTCCACCTGGAGGAACTCGCGCTCGCCTTCCGCAACCGCGCGCTGCCACTTGAGGGGCTGCGATGGGACATAACACCGACCGGGATGCACTACCTTCTGATCCACTACGACGTGCCCATGGTTTCCCCCGAGGCCTGGCGGCTGGCGATTGGCGGCGCCGTGCGCACGCCGCTTTCGCTCACGCTCGAGGAGCTTAAGGGCCGCGAGGTCCGCTCCATCCCCGTCACGCTCGAATGCGCGGGCGACGGTCGCGGCCTGCTCAGCCCCCGGCCGATCAGCCAGCCGTGGCTCCACGGCGCGGTGGGGACCGCTGTCTGGACGGGGACGCCCCTGCGGCCCCTCCTCGACGAGGCCGGGCTCGACCCGTCGACCGTCGACCTCGTCTTCACCGGCCTGGACCGTGGCATCGAGAACCGGGCCGAACAGGAGTACCAGCGCGGCCTTTCGCTTGGCGAGGCCATGCGCGAGGACGTGCTTCTCGCCTGGGAGATGAACGGCGCGGCCCTCGAACCGCAGCATGGCGCACCCCTTCGGCTGATAGCGCCCGGCTGGTACGGCATGGCGCACGTCAAGTGGCTCTCCTCCATTGAGGCGATCACCGTGCCCTTCACGGGCTATCAGCAGGCGCTCGCCTATCGCTACGGCGATTCGCGGGAGACGCCCGGCGCCCCGGTCGAACTCATGCAGGTACGCTCGCTGATGGTCCCGCCCGGCATTCCCGACTTCATGACCCGGACACGCGTCCTGCGCGCTAGCGAAGTGGTGCTCGAAGGCCGTGCATGGTCAGGCCGCTCGCCGATCGTGCGTGTTGAAGTCAGTGTCGACGGCGGAACTGGCTGGTGGACGGCTGCGGTCGCGCCGCCACCGGGGCTACACGCCTGGCAGCGCTGGCACACCACCTGGCAGGCAGAGCCCGGCGACCACGAGCTGCTCTGCCGGGCGACCGACGCCTCCGGCGCGGTACAACCCTCTGGTCAGGCCTGGACGGCCCGTGGCATGGGCAACAACCAGGCTCACCGCGTCGCGGTGACTGTGCTACCTGCCTAGGCCGTCAGTCCGTCCGCGCCTGCGCCGCGTCCCAGTCCCTGCGCACGATGCTCCAGATCGAATAGTCGGCGAAGGCGCCGCGTGCGAACTTGTATTCGCGCAGTGTGCCCTCGCGCTGGAAGCCGATGCGCTGCAACACACGCTCCGAACGGTCGTTGCCTGCCATGACCATCGCCTCCACCCGGTTCAGCTCCAGCGTTTCGAAGCCGAACTGGAGCACCCTGCGCGCCACCTCCGTGGCGGCGCCCTTCCCCCAGGCGGCCCGCGCGAGGTCATAGCCCAGCTCCGCCCGGCGATGACGCTCCTGGAACGCGCTCAGGCCGCAAGACCCGACCATCACCCGGTCGGTCGCGCTCGCGATCGCCCAGCGAATGTCTGTCTTGCGGGCGAAGGCGTGCTTGTAGAACTGGACCAGTGCCTCGACGTCGCGCGGCCGCTGAGGCTCATAGCTGGTGTGTTCGATCACGTCCGGGTCGGAGAGGTAGGCGTGCATTGCGCTCACGTCCGATATTTCGATCGGCCGCAAAAGCCACGATCCGGCTGCGAGTTCGGGAAAATCGGCCGGGACGCGTGAATACTCGCCTGCCATCAGCCCCTCAGTTCGGACCGCTGGCCGCGGCTGACTCAGCCTGCTGCTTGCGCCAGCCCTTCATGTCGACG
The DNA here is from genome assembly GCA_043741475.1 of Thermoflexaceae bacterium. GTDB lineage: Bacteria > Chloroflexota > Dehalococcoidia > Tepidiformales > Tepidiformaceae > JAGQHB01. Next base: position 2,819 of record JAYUAG010000009.1, read on the forward strand.
TTCAGCGATTCCCGGCCAACCAGCAGGAAGGTCGCGCCGAGAATGCTGACCGGCAACACGTTCACCAGGTGGGCCACGATCGCGAAGCTCAGCGCCCGTGCCGCATCGACATCGAACGGTACGAGTGAGAGCGTCGCCGCCGCGTGGAAGACACCAATGTAGCCCGGCGACGAAGGGATCAGCATCGCGACATTGGTGGTGCAAGTCAGCAGGACGGCGACGGTGACCGGCACATCGATGTTAAGGGCGCGGAGCAAGAGCCAGTTGATCGCGAAGGCGCCAAGCCACGCCACGACCGACGTGCCCCAGATCGGGATCACGCGGCCGCGGTTCGCGAGTTGCCGCAAGCCGTCGCCGAAGGAACCAGCCTCGGCGCGGAGCCGGTCGCCGGCCGGCATCGGCACGTGCACGCGCTCGGTGACGCGGGCCACCTGCTTGCGCAACAGCGCGAGCAGGACCGCGGCGCCCGCGATCGATGCGAGGACATACCAGGCCGTGTGGAGCCAGCTCGTATAGCCGTCCGGGATCGGCAGGAAGGGGCTCACCAGCACGAAGCAAGTGAGCAACGTCACCGTATCGGTGACACGCTCCGTGATCAGCGAGGAGACCACGTGGCCGAGCCTCACGCCCGGCTGACGCGAGGTCATCGCCACGCGGGCGACATCGCCGAGCCGCGCCGGGAGGACGTTGTTCAGAAGAAAGCTGATGTGGAGGATGCGGTAGAGCCGCGACGTCCGGATCGGCGAATCCGCGGGCAGTAAGAAGCGCCAGCGCAGCGTCTTCGCCGAGATCGAAAAGACGAGACAGGTAACCGCGCCCGCGATGAAGAGCGGGTCGGCTGTCTCCAGCGCCGAGAGCGCCCGCCGCCAATCGATAACCTTGCCGAGGAGCACGAGGCTTACCCCGGTGCATACCAACCCGAAGAGGAAGCGACGCATAGTCCGCCGGCTCCTTCCGGCCCAAAGAGGCCGCAGTGGTAGTGTGCCACACACGAACCGCTTCCGTCATCGCAGGGCGGAAGATAGGGTGTGACCATGCGGGTGCCATCCATGCGCGCCACGGGCACGGGCTATTGTCCGGCGGCCTTCGAGCGGTTCGTCCAGAGCCCGGCGCTCGCCATCGTCCAGGCGCTCACGCTTCTCGCCATGACTGGCTCCGTCGTTTCGCGGCTGTGGCAGGACCATCTCTGGTTCGGCGTTGCATTGGTGGCGGTCGCCGCCATCGCCTGGGCGCCCGAGCTTGCACACGCGCGCATCCGCCGCTGGTGGTTTGTCTATGTGGCCGGCACCTTCGTCTACACCCTCCTCCGCGCGCTGGCCGACGAGACCTTCATCAGCGCCCGCACCCGCTATGTGATCGACGCCGATCGGCTGCTGTTCCTCGGTCATGACCCCGTCGTCTCCCTGCAAGAGCGCTTCTTCGATACCGCCTCCGTTTCGCCCCTGGACGTGTTCGCCGTTGGCGTGCATTGGTCGTTCTTCATCGCCCCGCACGCGATGGCTATCGCGATCTTCATCTGGCGCCGCGACCTCTTCTCGCGCTACGTAGCGCTGGTGGTGGGCACGTTGTACCTCGGTCTCGCGCTCTTTTTCCTGGTCCCCACGACTCCGCCATGGCTCGCAGCCCAACATGGAGCGCTACCCGGCGCGTTCCGTGTCATGGACTTCGTCGGCGGCAAAGTGAACGGTGACACCTACCGCGAGTTCTACGCGTCCCTCGGCGAACCGAACTCCGTCGCCGCCATGCCGTCCATCCACATGGCGGTGACGTTCGCCATGTACCTCTGGAGCCGCACGCACGCGAAGCGTTTCGCCTGGCCGCTCCTCGCCTACTCGGCGATCATGGCGCTCGCCCTCGTCTATCTCGCCGAACACTACGTGCTCGACCTCATCGTCGGCGCGACCTGCGCGGTCGTCAGCGCCTTGACGATGCGGCGGTTCTTCCGCTCCGACCGGCGCGCAGTGATGAGCTGATCCGTGGCGCGGTCAAATCGCCGCTGGCGTAGCCCCCGGCACATCGCGCATGCAGGCAGCGACGCAAGCCGCACCGAATCGCGCGATGAGGTCGGCTTCGAGGCGCGCCAGGCGCGACAGGTAGACGCTGCTCGCGATCGCCTCCGTCGTCATGATAACCGCGTCTTCGCCGTTGTCGGCGTAGTAGCGCTTGCGTTCGCCCACCTCATGGAAGCCATACAGCCGGTAGAGCGCGCGGGCCGCCTCGTTCGAACGCCGAACTTCCAGCGTCGCGTTCTCCATGCCGTTCGCCGCCGCAAGGGAAACGAGGGCGTGCACCAGCAGCCTGCCGTAGCCCTGGCGGCGGAGGGGCGGGTCGACTGCCACGGTGACGATGTGGGCCGCGTCGAATTGCAGCCAGAGGCCCGCGAATCCGCCCGCTACCCAACCGTCCGCGCCGCTGGCAAGCTCCAGCAGGAGGTACCGAGCGGCGCCGTTGTGCCGGAGCTCGTGGTCGAACGCGGTCGCCGGCCAGCCGGACGGGAACGCGGCCGCTTCGAGCGGCCTGACCGCAGGCAGGTCATCGAGCGTCATCGGGCGGATGCGGAAGCCCACGCGACTCATTGTAGCGAAAGGCCGCTGACCACCACCACGCAGGGCCGCCGCTTCACCGGGAACCGCGCGCGTCAGCAAGCGGGTTGTATCCACCACGCCAGACGACTGACCCCTTCGCCCGCGACCCCTGGCATCCTTCTGCAACCCGCTCCGTGACCGTCGCGGTTCGGACTGGGGCTTACCGCGCATCCGTCCGTAGCGCGAACGTCAGTTAGCGCTTCGATGCCCGGCATCGAATGATGCCTAAGCGCGCTCGACGCGCGTAGAATCGCGGCCACCCACCCGACCGAGGTGCCCATATGAACATCCAAGCGCTGATGGATCCGGAGATCGCGGCCGTGCTCGCCACGTTGCCCCGGATGACCGGCTTCACCTTCGAGCAGCTGCCGGCGATCCGCTCGCAGCGGCTGGCACTGCTGGCAGAAGTGCCGCTTTCGGACGCGGTCGAGCGCACGGACTATGACGTGCCCGGACGGGAGGGCGACCCGCACGTCAAGCTCCGCGTGCACCGGGCGAAGGGCGCGCTTGGCGCGCTCCCCTGTATCTACTTCATGCACGGCGGCGGCTATGTAATGGGTACCCACGCCATGGACGATGCTCGCTTCGACCGCTGGTGCCCGCTGCTGAACTGCGTCGGTGTCTCGGTCGAATACCGGCTGGCGCCCGAGACGCCCTATCCGGGGCCACTCGAAGATTGCTATGCCGGGCTGCGCTGGGTGCATCAGAATGCGGCGATGCTGGGCGTCGATCGGGAGCACCTCGGCATCGGCGGCGCCTCCGCGGGTGGGGGCCTGGCAGCCGGGCTCGCGCTCTTGGCGCGTGACCGCGCCGAAGTGCCGCTCGCCTTCCAGCTCCTGATCTACCCGATGATCGACAACGAACGCACGTCGCGGTCGAGCAAGTGGGAGGTGCCGATATGGAATCCCGGCTCGAACGAACGCGGTTGGTCAGCGTACCTCGGTGAGCTGCACGGTGGGCCAGACGTCCCCGCTTACGCCGCGGCCTCGCGCGCTGCAGACCTCTCGGGGCTGCCGCCCGCGCAAATCGTGGTGGGGTCGCTCGATGGCTTCCTCGACGAAGACGTAG
>JAYUAG010000010.1:0-2733 GCA_043741475.1 Thermoflexaceae bacterium
ACGGGAACCTGGTGTTGACGATGATCAATGGCTCGTACGCGGTCACGAAGGGCGCACTCCCGTAGGGGCCCGTCAATCAGCCAGCGAAGCGCCGAGGAGCGCCGGTGGGGAGCTGGCCTTCGATGGGATCCCCCGGGCGCACTGCACCACCCGTGACGACGATCGCCATCACGCCCGCCTCGCAGAAGGTTCCCGTCAGCGTTCGCGATTCCAAGACTGGGGCATCGGCCCTTCGGCGAGACCATCCGTCCGGGCGCAGCTGTTCGCGAACGTCCGTCGAAGTACCGCAATAGCGATTCCGTCGGCACCGCCGTCACAAACCGCTTAAGGTCGAAGTCACGATGGATCCTCCCCGTCGACCGGCACGGACCACCTCGCGTGCCAGTTAAGTGCGGCCGTTCCCCGGTGTTTTACGAGTTCGGTGAGCAGGCCGTCGAAGTCTCCAAGAGCGCCCTCGACCGTCATTTCTGGCCGGTAGAAGTATGCACCGTCCATGACCATCGTCGGTAAGTGGACGGTGGGGAGCGTGGCTCGCGTTCGAGGATTCCAGAGCCTCAGCGGCATCGCCACACCGAGCCGAAAGCCAGGCACCTCGTTGAACGCTATCGAAGCGTCGTAGCGGAGGCCCGCTGCGCCATGGTCCTCGAGAGTAGACCAGAACGGCCGCTTCATATGCCAGTAATGATGTCGGTTGCCCAGCACCCGGACGCCAGCGACGGACTCCAGGCGCTCTCGTTCCTGCTGGATCCGGACCGGACTATCCCGCCCGAGATAGCTCGCATGGAGACCGATCTCCCAACCTTCCGAGCGGAGTTCCGCGAACAGCTGGCCGAAACGTCCGTCGCGAATATCGTACGACTCGTCAAACTTGGAGGTGTGGGGTTCGCCTCTCATGCGCGCCGAGAAGAAGAACGTGCTCCGGAAGCCGAAACCGTCCTCCAGCGCCATCAGATCTGCAAAGTTCCAGTGTCGGCGCTTCTGCCCCACTGCGCGTCGCAAGGCTCGTCGGGTGGCTGATCCCAATTTCCGAGCGGACAGCGAGTAGTTGCGGTCCACTGCGGCACGACGCGCCCCCCAGAGTGCGTGTGTCGGGTCCTGGGGGTCGATTGGGTTATCAGCGTCGTGGCTGAGAATCACCTGAGCCTGAGGCTCCTTCGAGCACCGAAACCCGGGTATGGCTTGTCGCATCCAGTCAACGAAAAGGTCGAGGCAAGCGTTGACAATTGGTGTCCTCAGGACGCCGAGTCTGCTCTGAACCGACGCGCCGCCGAGCAGCCGATCATGGCGATCATAGGCCGAATTGGGAGCCGCGACGTTCCCTGCGTCCGTCACCCAGAAACGCACGGCGGCGAAAACGTCGAAGGGGAATACCGCTCCCACGCCCTGAATCATGGCTGCCTTTATCTCCGTGGGAATGGTGTGTTCGGTATAGTCCGACACGTGAGGCACGCGAACCGTGCATGCCCACCCAGGATCATTCCCATGGTAAAGTGTCGGTGTCCCGTCCATACTTTTCACGACCTGGATCCCATAACGCTCACCGATGAGTTCCAGCGCCCAGCCAACAAACCCATCCAGGGCATGAGACTCGTAGGGCAGAAGAAATGGCGATTCTGACACTACTTTCATCCTCCGGGCATTCCGTCCAAGTTACAAGTTCCGACCACCCGTCCTGCGACCGCCAGCAGCCGAATCCGAGCCTTGGCCCACCTGGCGCGGTTCGTCGATGGTGATCGCTGCGCGTGAAACGCACCCTCTTCGACCACGGACTAACCCGCAACCCGAGGCATGCCGCCCAGGGACTCGAGGGTATTGCCAAGATCGGGATGGAACCCCGCGACGCATGACCGCGCGCGAACCCCACGAACGGGGGCGCAGGAAAGGCTCGTCGCAGCCGCCAATGCCGCCCTCGGCGGCGAGATCGTCATTTCCGAGGCCGTCCACGCGCGCGTCCGCGGCGACGCGTCGCCGGTGGTGGAGGCGACCCGTCGAAGTCGAACTCAAGGGGTTCGGCGGGACACACGCGATCCACCGCGTCCACGGCTAAAGCACCCGCACAATCCGCCAGTCGTGTGGGGAGTTGGGACACGGACCGCTTGGGGTTTAGGCGCTCGCCAGACTAAGGTCGCCGCCCGGACTGACAGGAGACCACCGACCCTACCGTCCCCATCCGTGCACTGGATGGAGCGCTCCAGGGCATCGCCACCAGGCGCCCTACCGGAACGACTCGACGAGCTTGCGCCGGACCCGCCAGTCATCGCTTACTGCCGCGGCGCCTACCGTCGCTTCGCCGATGACGCGGTCGTGATCCTCAAAGCCCGTGGCTTCGAAGCCTATCGGCTCGATGGCGGTTGGGTCGAATGGTCGGCCGCGGAGCGGTAGCCGCCACGAGCGTCGTCCGTTTGCTTGGGGCCTTTGGCGCGCTTGTGCCGCGAGCCCAGTCCGGACGATGAACACGTAGTGTTGATGGAGCGGCAGCCGGGAACCGCAGCCCGTAGAATCGCGGCCATGCCGAGTGAACGGATCCAGCGGCGCATCGACGCTCTCCTCGACGAGGCGGACGCTGCAGTCACCGCATCCAACTGGACGGAGGTCGCGGAAAAGGCACGCGCCGTCCTCGCCATCGACCCTGAGAACGCCGACGCAACCGCGTTCCTCAGGATGGCAGAGGCGAACGGCGTTGCCCCTGCCGGCGCCCCGAGGACGGAGCCCGGCTCTTCCCGGCCGGCCGTC
>JAYUAG010000011.1:0-2732 GCA_043741475.1 Thermoflexaceae bacterium
CGACCACGGCGGGTCGCGGCTACCCGACCGCCGTCACACCCCGACCGCGCCGCTCGCCATCGTCTCCGCGGCCTCTTCCTCGGTCATCCCGAGAATCTCCGTGAGCACCTCGAAGGTGTGCTCACCGAGGCAGGGGGCGGGCGAGAGCGGTCCGCTCGCGTAACCCTCGATCGCGAACATGTGGCCCTCATACGGCACTTCGCCCATCTCCGGGTGGACCATAGGGTGGAAGAAGCGCCGGTGTGCGAGCTGCGGGTCGTTCACCAGGTCGCTCGACTTCTGCACGACGCCGGCCGGCACGCCCGCGGCCTGGAGCTTCGCCATCAAGCCAAAGCGCTCCTGGGGCGCAGTCCACTCGGCGATGCGGTCATCCAGTTCGCCATGGCGGCCGAGCCTCCCGGCGAGCGTCCCCAGCGCCGGGTCGGCGGCCCAGGGCGGGTTGCCCATCACCTCGCGCAAGGCCGCCCACTGGGCGTCTGTCTGCACGGCGATCGCGATCCAGCGGTCGTCGCCCGCACACGGAAAGGCGTTGTGCGGGGCCGCGTCCTGGGCTTCGTTCCCCGCCCGGCGCGGGACGGTGCCGTTCACCTGGTAGGCGGCCAGCTCGGGCGCGAGGAAGTGTAGCGCCGACTCCATCTGCGCCTGCTCGATGTACTGGCCCTCGCCCGTGCGGCGTCGGTGGTCGAGTGCGGCCATCACCGTTGCCGCGAGAAAGTGGGGCGCGATCACGTCGGTGTAGGCGTTGAACGGGCCGCCCGGCGGACGGTCCGGCCAGCCAGTCACCTCAAAGAAGCCGGAGATGGCGGCGGCGTGGTAGCCGTAACCCGCCAGCTTCGCCGCCGGCCCGGTCTGCCCCATGAGGCAGCTGCTGACCATGATCACCTTCGGGTTCAGCGCCTTCGCCGTCTCGTAACTGAGCCCAAGGTCCGCCATCGTCCCCGGCGTGAAGGACTCGATCGCGATGTCGCACCATTCGAGCAGCCGCTTCGCCACCTCATGTCCGGCAGGGTGCTTGAGGTTCAGGACCATGCCCTTCTTCGAGGTGTTGAAGGCGGCGTAGAACTGGGAGCGATTGACCCCGGCGATGCCGTCCTTGTGCGGCCCCGCGCCGCGCAGGCGGTCGGGCGGGTTCGTCGTTTCCACGCGCACGACGGTGGCGCCGTGGTCCGCGAAGTACTTCGCGGTGATCGGGCCGACACCGATCCAGGAAAAGTCCGCGACCTTCAGGCCCTCGAAGGGGAGCTCGCCGCCCATCGCCGGCCAGGCGCGGGGCGGAGCGTCCTTCGTCTCCTTCCGCACGGCTTCGTTGTGCTCGCCGGGCTCCGGCGCCAGCCGGCGCACACTGAGCGGTGTCTCCGCGAGGCGCACGAACGGCCCAGGGATGAGCGTCTCGCGCCCGCCGGGGAGCGGATACGACATCCAGTATTGCCGCTCCTTCAGGTGGCGAAACGTGAGCACGTCCGCGATCGTCGAGGCGGGCGCGATCGTCACGCCATTCTGCAGCCCCCACTCGAGCAGCTCGCCCTTCGTGTACATCGCCGTCCACTGGCCGATGTTCTCGACCACCTCTTCGAGCGAGATCTTCAGCGGCTGGCCCGTGAGGAAACGCAGGTCATAGGTCGCCCAGTCTTCGCCGGTGAGCCAGAACTCGGGGATGACGCCGTCGGCCGCCATCTTGCCGACGAGCCCGAGCGTCGTCGCGCCCGTGGGCACGAGCACCACCTGGCCGTCCTTCGCCTCGAAGACCAACGGCAGGTCGATCACGCCGAGTTGGAGCAACGTGCCCGCGCGCTCGATGTCCTTGCCCTGGATCGAGGCGGCGATCATCGCGTTCAGCCCCGTCCAGAAGACGCTCGCCTGCACGGAGACGTCGACGAATTGACCCTCGCCCGTCTGCATCCGCCGGTGGTGGGCGACGAGTGCGGCGAGCGCGCTCTCGGCCGCGGCGTGGTGCCACGTCTGCGGCACGGTGATGCGCACGGGCGAGCGGTCGCGGTCCCCGTTCAGCGCCATCATCCCGCCCATCGCCGCGAGCGTGAGGTCCGAGGTGTGGTGCAGCGCGTACGGCCCGGTCTGCCCGAAGGGCGTGACGGCAACGTAGACGAGGCCGGGGTTCACTTCGCGCAGCTGTTCGAAGCCCACGCCGAGCGAGGTCATTGCGCCGGGCGCCCCGCTCTCGAACAGAAAGTCTGCGCTGCGGACGAGGGCACGAAGCTCCTTCTTACCTGCGTCGCTGGCAAGGTCGATGGTGACGCTGCGCTTGTTCCGGTTGTAGACGTGGAAGCGCAGGCTCGACATCGCCTCTGGCGCGCCCGGCATGCGTGCGCCGACGGTGCGCGAGGCGCTCCCGCCCGGCGGCTCGACCTTGATCACGTCCGCGCCGAGGTCCGCCAGGATCATTGGGCCGAGTTCGGCGTCGGCGCCGGTCAGGTCGAGGACGCGGTAGGGGCTGAGCATGGTGTGGCCTCCGGAGTGCCGATTCTGCGCCCCGGCGCTACCCGGTCAACCGGCGCGCGGCGCCCCGACGAGCACGGAGTACATTACGCAGGGCCCCGCCCCGCGGTTGCGCCAGGCGTGGCGCGTCCCGTTCTGCACGACGATGTCCCCCGGCCGGAGGTGGACGGTCGCCCCATCATCGAGCTCGAGCCAGAGTTCACCGCTGATGATGATGTCGTAATCCACCGTGTCGGTGGTGTGCATGCCGGGGTTGTCGGGCTCCATCGCCTGGGCGA
>JAYUAG010000012.1:0-2732 GCA_043741475.1 Thermoflexaceae bacterium
GCCGCACGGACAGCCGGCGCTCGTCCGGCACGGACTGGAAATGGCCGGGCGCGGAACCTGGTGATCGTAGAGTCGCCGGCCAAGGCGCGCACGGTGGAGAACATCCTCGGCGATGACTACCGGGTGATCGCCTCGGTGGGGCATGTCCGGGACCTGCCGGCGTATGGCTACGGCGTGGAAGACTTCGAGAACTTCCGGCCGAAGTACGTGATAGTGAAGAACAAGTCGCGAGGCGTGGACAAGACGCAGGTGATCGCCGAGATCGCGCGGGCGGCAACGGCGGCCGAGCGGGTCTTCCTCTCGACCGACCCGGACCGCGAAGGGGAGGCGATCTCGTGGCACATCCGCGAGGCGGCCGGAATCCCCGTGGAGAAGACGTCCCGCGTGGTCTTCCATGAGATCACGAAACCGGCGATCGAGGAGGCGTTCCAACACCCGGGGAAGCTGGACATGGACCTCGTGGATGCGCAGCAGGCACGGCGCGTGCTGGATCGGCTGATTGGCTTTCCGCTTACCTGGTTTGTTCAGGGCAAGGTGAGCCGGAGCGCGAGCGCCGGGCGGGTGCAGAGCGTGGCGCTGCGCATGATTGTAGAGCGCGAGAAGGCGATTCGGGGCTTCGTGCCGCAGGAGTACTGGACGATCCAGGCGTTGCTGGCGAAGGGCACGGCGCAGTTCACCGCCGAACTTGCACGGCTTCCCCAGCCAGCCGGGACGACGATCAAGCCGGGCAGCGGTGAGTTCCGCGCCGCGATCCCGGACCAGCCCAGCGCGGACCGGCTGGTGGCGACCTTTAACCGGTCGGACTTCGCCGTTTCGACCGTGAAGAAGGGCGAACGAGGGAAGTCCCCGGCGCCGCCGTTCACGACCAGTACCTTTCAGCAGGCTGCGAACAACCGGCTGGGGATGGGCGCGGCGAAGGCGATGCAGGTCGCACAGCAGCTGTACGAAGGCATCACCGTGCCGGGCGAAGGGCCGGTGGGCCTGATCACCTACATGCGCACGGACTCGTTCAACATCGCGCCGGTGGCTCGCCACGAAGCGCGCGAGTACGTCCAGGGGCGCTGGGGCGAGACGTTCGTGCCGGTGAAAGAACGCGTCTACCGGACGCGGACACGGGGCGCCCAGGAGGCGCACGAAGCGATCCGGCCAACGCGGGCGATGCGCACGCCGGAGAGCCTGGCACGGGTACTGACGGCTGAACAGCTGCGCGTCTACCGGCTGATCTGGCAGCGGTTCCTCGCCAGCCAAATGAGCGACGCGCGTTTCGCCACGGTGACGGTGGACATCGAGGCGCGCGAGACGGGAACCCTGAGGGGCACGTTCCGCACGTCGGCACAGCACCTGCTCTTCGCGGGACACCTGGCGGTGTACGGCAACGACGTCAGCGAACGGGAGACGGGCGAAGAGGACGAAGACGCGGAGGCGGCGCTGCCCGAGCTGACGGACGGAGAGGCGCTCGCGCGCCGGAACGTCGACAGCCGCCAGCATTTCACGGAACCACCGCCGCGCTACACCGAGGCGACGCTGGTGAAGGCGCTCGAAGAAAAGGGCATCGGGCGGCCGAGCACCTACGCGACGATCGTGCAGACCGTGCTGAAGCGGGACTACGTGGCGAAACAGGGCCGCGCCCTGGTGCCGCAGGAGCTCGGGTTCCTGGTGAACGACATACTCGTCGAGCATATGAGCAAGTATGTGAACGTAGACTTCACGAGCGAGATGGAAGAGGAACTCGACGAGGTCGCTGACGGCAAGCGCGGCTACCTGAGCGTGGTCAGCGATTTCTGGAGCGGCTTCGAGAAGGACGTGGAGGCGGCGAAGGGTGCGGCGGAGAAGGTCCAGGAAGACACGGACATCCTCTGCGATGTCTGCGGACAGGCGAACCTCGTGATCAAGTGGGGCCGGAACGGCAAGTTCATGGCCTGCCCGCGCTACCCGGATTGCAAGAACGCGCGGCCGCTGACGAACGAGGGCGAGCCGCTGGTGAGCAATGCACCGCAGCCGATCGACTACCAGTGCCCGAAGTGCGGCTCAGGGCTGCTGCAGAAGAGCGGCCCGTACGGGCCCTACGTGGACTGCATGCAGCGGGAGACGAAGAAATGCGACTTCCGCGCGGGCGTGCCCGTGGGGGTGGTCTGCCCGGAGGAGCCTGAGACGGGCCAGCTCGTGGAGAAGCGCACGAAACGGGGCGTGTTCTATGGGTGCTGGAACTACCCGCACTGTAGTTACACGGCCAACAACCTGGAGAAGCTCCCGCCCGTGCGCACCCCTGAGGAGCGGGCGGCAGGGAACGCGAAGCTGCTGGAGCGGAGTGCCCGTGGCAAAGCGGCGTTCGCCTCGCGGCGGTCGAAGGCGCCGGCGCGCCGGGCGAGCTGAGCCCTCACCCCCGACCCCTCTCCCGACTCCGCGGGCGAGGGGAGGTCGCGGCGGCCACGGACCAGAATCCTCAAGTCCGAACCGCGGGCGTCAGCAAGCGTCGCGTCCACCAGCGCCCGGCTTCCGGTTGCAAGCGGCTCCGTGAGCGCCGCGGGCCGAAGGGCGTCGAGGCTACCGCTCGACGAGCTGGGTGAGGACTCCGCCCCGCGCGAACTGAGTTCCGGGTGGGGGCGGGGCCAGTTCACACGAAGACACAAAGGCCGCAAGAGTCTCTTGATACGTCTTCGTGTCCTTCGTGTCTTTGCGTGAACCGTGTGGAACCGGCCTTCGTCGCGATTCGGACCGCAAGATCTATCGCT
>JAYUAG010000013.1:0-14528 GCA_043741475.1 Thermoflexaceae bacterium
CTAGCCGCCGATGCACCCATTCATCATCGGCAGGGGGAAGGCGTTAGCTCTCGCCAGGACGGGCTCGCCAAAAAGCGCGACGGCCAAACGGACACGGCCCTACGACTTGCCCGCGGGCACGGCGCCGCCTGGCGCCACTCCAAATTAGCTCGACGGCGGCGCCAGCGGTCAGGTGGACCAGTACTCCCCTTCTCCCGCAGCGTCGGGAGAAGGGGAGTGGGGATGAGGGCGGACCGCCGGTGGGCGCGACGATCACCAGAAGTCAAGTTGTATCGGCACTGGCCTCTTAGAACCTCCACGCGAGCGGGAAGGCCCGTGGGTCGTCCGAGATGGGGAGTCGCTCACTCCCGTCGGAAGAGATGATCCAGGCGCCTGGCGCGGGCGTTGGGTCGCGGTGGACGGCGATGTAGCGGCTGTCCGGCGACCAGGTGATGTGGCAGCCATCGATGAGCCGCAGGGCCACTTCGGCGCCCTTCGCGAGCATGAGGACGGTGTGGTTCTTGCGGTCCTGGGTGTAGGTGGAAATCGCGAGGAAGCTGCCGTCCGGCGCCCAGGCAAGCTCACCGGCATACCCGCCGGTGATGGCGTAGTGGGAGACGGTCCAGCCGCCGGACGAGTCCTGCCCGGCGATCGCAAGGGCGTAAGGCAGCGTCAGTGTGCCGAAGGCGATGTGGCGGCCGTCGGGCGACCAGGCCATCACGAGGGGGACGCCGCCAACCGAGGCGGCCTCGCCTTTGCCCTGCACAAGAACGGGATCGCCTGGTTCGGCGATACGGGCCAGGAGCGCCGTCGACGAGCCTTCCCCAACGAACAGCGAGACGCCACCGTCCCGGTCGCTCTGCACGAAGGCGCTTCGCTTGCCATCAGCAGAGGTGACGAAGAACTCCTGAGCTGGCGTGCGCCAGGTTGTCGCAGCGGGAGCGGCGCCGGGATGGCGCGCGTCCACGGCGAAGAAGCCGAGGCCGGTGAGCTGGAGGATGATCGTGCCGGCCGGGCCCGCGCCCGGTTCGGGTTCGGCGGCCGATGCCACCTGAGCCGGGGCGGAAGCGGGGGCGCCCTCGGAGGCTCCGTCCCCACAGGCAACCAGACTGACAGCGGACGCTGCGAAAGCCACAATTGTGACGCCGCTCAGCAGCAAGCGACGGGTGGCGCGGACGGGACGGGCGCCATGCATCTGGGAACCTCCGGGTGGTCTTGCGGGTAATACACCGGAGCGCGTGAATCGGTTCCGTTAGCGGGTCTCCGTCACAGGAAGGGCAGCGGTTCCCAGCGGCCGTCGAGAATGGGCGCGGCCTCAACTTCGAGCCAGCGCTCCAGGAGCGTGGCGTAGACGCGCCGGAAGTCCGTCGTGACGCGCAGGTTGCCGTCGTCGTCGAGACGCGACAGCGGGGCGGGTTCGCCATAGAAGCCGCCGCGGAGGGCGTTGCCGAAGAGCAACATCGGCGCCGCCGCGCCATGGTCGGTGCCGGAGGTGTCGTTCTGGCCGGGGCGGCGGCCGAACTCGCTCCACGTCATGACGACGACATCGTCGCCCCGGCCCTTCGCCTCCATGTCGAGGAGGAAGGCCTCGATGCCGCCGGCGAGCTCGGCCATCAGCTGCCCGTGGGCGCCCTGCTGAGCTGAGTGGGTATCGAATCCGCCCAGCGAGACGTGGGCGACGCGCAGGCCGGGCCGGGCCACCGTCATGGCCGCGGTGAGCTTCATGCCGCCAGCGAAGCTCTCCTCCGGGTATGGCCGGGCTGGCACGTACGCGTCCGCGGTTTCGCGAAGGATGCTCGCCGTCGAAAGCGCGTCGCCCAGCGTGGTTTCGAGCAAGGCGCCGCCGAAGGAATCGGGCGCGAAGCTCTCGTAGAGCTTGAGCAGGGTGGCCTTGCGTTCTTCAGGTTCGTCGTCCGACGTAAGCTGGAGGCCGTAGCTGCCCGGATCGTCCACGGCGGGCACGCTGGTGTCGCCCGTGGTCAGTTCGGGGGCGAGCGGCGTGCCCACGTTGAAGCCATAGAGGGGGTCGTGCTCGGCCTTCTCCAGATCGTCGAGGTAGCGGCCCAGCCAGCCGCCGCGGGAGACCCCTTCCGGGTTGGCGGTCTGCCAGGCGTTCATCGCTTCGAAGTGAGACTGGCTGTGGTTCTCGTAGCCGACGCCTTCGACGATGGCCATGGAGCCGCGGTCCCAGAACTGTTTGAGTGGCTTGAGCGCCGGGGGGAGCCCGATCCGGCCATCGAGCCGCACGATTTCACCTTCAGGGATGCCGATACCTTTGCGCAGCGACCGATAGGCGCCATCGCCGTAGGGGATGACCGTATTCAGCCCGTCGTTTCCGCCTTCGAGCTGGACGACGAGGAGCAGGCGGTCCTTGCCCGCGCGAGATGAACGCCCCCGGTCGAGGTCGGCTTCGCGGATCGCCTTGCCGAAGACGTTGGGGACGGCCCCGCCAAGGGCGACCATCGCCGCGCCGTCCCGGATAAATGAGCGTCGCGTGATCATCGTTCGCCTCCTCAGGCCAGCTGATAGGGAGCGCTCGCAAGCGCCAGGTAGAGCGTCCCGCGGACGCGGAGGTCGCGTTCGTCGTCGGGGAGCCGATCGAAGGGCGTCGCGGGGTCGCGACCGCCAGCGGCGAAGGCAGTCAACGCTTCCCGTGCTTCGGGTGGTACAAGTCCGTCGAGGAAGAGCGCGACCGCGTAGTCGACGAACTCGCGGGGCGTATCGAGTCGGTGGCGGCGGAGGTACCGGTCGGGGTCGAAGGTCGTCTCCAGCCGGTCGAAGAGGAGGGCGTCAAGGCCATTGAGGCGTGCGAGGAAGCGGCCGGAGCCGAGCCACGACTTGCCGCCCGGCCAACCTCCCACGTTGGGAGGCCAGCAGATCGCCTGGCCCATCTCCTCCGCCCAGTAGTAGGCGATGCGAGGGCGAGGGATGACGCCGAGCTGGCGGGCGGCGCCGGCGGCCAGCTCGACCGGCGACTTCACGAGGGCGCGGTAGGCGCGGGCCGAATAGAACTCCGGGTGGCTCCACGCCGCCCGGAAGACAGCACGCATCTCGCCGCCGCTCTTCACGAACGCCGTGACGAGTGGTTCGAGGACCTCGTCTTCGGGGGCCGGATACGCGTAGCGCGTCCACACGCGGCGGGCGACGAACCACGGCGTGGCCTCCTGCCGGACGATGAGGCGCACGACATCGTCGCCGTCGAAGGCGCCGGTCTCCCCAAGGATCTCCTTGGGGCCGCTGTCGTATTCGTCCGTCTCAAAGGTGAAGCGGCCGTTTTCGCGGTCGTAGCTGTAGCCGGTGAAGGCGCGTGCCGCCTCGCGTACGTCGCGCTCGGTGAAGGCGCCGCGCCCCATGGAGAAGAGTTCCATCAGTTCGCGCGCCCAGTTCTCGTTCGGGCTGCCCTTTACGTTCGGGTCGTTGTCGAGGTAGAGCAGCATCGCCGGTTGGCGCGAGATGCCGATGAGGATATCGGCAAAGGCGGAGGTGGCGTGCTCGCGCTGGAAACGGAGCTGCTGATACATGGCCCGCGCGTCATCCACCTTGGGGAAGCCGCTCACGTGCCAGCCGTGCCAGAAGAGCGTGAGCTTCTCGCGGCCGGGCTCGCGTGTGTGCAGGAGCCGCCGCGTCCACCATTCGACCAGCGCGTCGGCCGGGTCCGGGCCGCCATCGACGTAGTCGCGGAATGGCGGGGCCTCGGGCCAGGCCTCGCGTTGGCTATCTCCGAGGACGCGCTCGATGACGCGGGCCTCACCGAGGTCGAGCCCCTCGGCCAGTTCCTCTTCGGTCGCCGCGAAACCAGTGCGGCGGAGCAAGTGTTGCATCCGCGTCCGCTGGTCCGTGAAGTCCACGGGGACGCGGGTGGAGATGCGGCGGTGCGGCTGAGCCTCGCCCGTGAGCGGCGTCAGTAAGAGGGCGGCCGCGCCGAAACCGGCGGTGGCGCCGGCGAGGCGGAAGAAATCACGCCTGGATGTCGAATAGGTCACGATGGACTGTGGGCCGGGATCGCTGGTTTGTTTCAAGCCTCATCTCCCAATGTCGGGCATCACCCGGCCGCGGGCCGCAATGGCTCCGCGGAAGGTGGTGCGAGCTGGGGGGGCGCGGGGAAAGTCTATGCCTGGCCGGCGCTCAGTCACCCCTTTTTGGTAAAGCTGGCGATCAGGATGTGTAAAATCCGTGCAAAATTATGAGGGCTTCGCCCAGTGAATGCCTCTGCGGAGAAGTTCATAGTACTGGGGAGTTGCCCAGGCGCCGAGTTCCCGCTTCGGATACTCAGCGATGTTGAGCGGTGGCGCCTGCATGTCGTACCTGCTTCGGCAGTGGCCCAGCGTGTTGTAGTAGACGGCCCCGGCGCCGACAGGATGCAAGTAGGCGACGAGCCGGGGCTCGTCGCTGTGCCAGTCGTGTTCGAGGAAACCCGTTGCCTCGCCGTTGAAACGCGTCGCCAGCAAAGGCTGAATCTCTCCGTGCATCTCGCTCAGGTAGAGCTCGTCATCGACGGAGAAGTCGCCCACACCGGACACGAGGGGATGGCCCGGGTCCGGCGCGGCGACGGTGTACGGCTGGATGGGCGGGTGGGCGATGAACTGGCTGCCCAGCAGGGCGGCGAACCGGGGAAAGCAACGCGGGCTATCAACGCCCTTCGGCGTGAAATCCAGGGCGGAGTTCGTCCCGTGGAGCGCCAACCAGCGATGGCCGCCAGCCACGTAGGCGTGAAGCGTGTCTTGTTGCGGTTCGGTGGGGCGAACGTCGCAGGTGTATGAGACGAGGAGATCCGCGGCGGCGATGGCGGCGAGGTCGCCGTAATCTTCACCGACCCGGACGCGAATGTCCCCGTCCTCGTGCAGAAGCTTCAGCAGCTCGAGCCGGGCAAAGTCGATATCGTGCCACTTACCGCCAGCGACGAGGTAGGCGTTGACACGAGTCATGGCGTCCTCCCGCGCAGATGAGCTTTCGTCATCCGCCTTGGCTAGAAGTTGACCCGCTTCGTGAAGCCGCCGTCCACCACCAGGTTCACGCCAGTGATGAAACCGGCGGCGCCGCTGGCGAGGAAGGTGACAGCATTGGCAATGTCGGGCGCGCTGCCCATGCGTCCCATTGGCTCTTGCTTCATGACTGAGTCGAAGAAGGGTGGCATGTGCTTTTCAATCATCGCCCAGGGGCCGCCCTCGAAGTACGTCGGGCCGGGGGAGACCGAGTTCACGCGGATGCCCTTGGCGGCGTATTGCTGCGAGATGGCGTTGGCGTAGTTGAGCAGCGCCGCCTTCATCGCGCCGTAGCCCCCAGGCTGGCCGAACGTCTCGATGGATGCGGTCGTGTTGATGATGATGATGTTGCCCTTCGACGCTTCGAGGGAAGGGGCAGCGGCCTCGACGCCGCGGACGCAGCCCATGATGTCGATGTCGAAATGCGTCTGCCAGCCCTCACGGCCGGGGGCTCCGCCAGCGCTGGTGTTGCTCACGAAAATGTCGAGGCCGCCGAGAAGCGTCGCAGCTGCCTTCACCCAGTTCTCGTATTCGTCCGTGTTGCCGACCGCGAGCTGGGTGCCATACGCCTGGATGCCCTTCGCTCTGAGGGATTCGACCGCCTTCGTGACGCCCTCGGCGCCACGCGCGCAGAAGGCGATGTCGCAGCCCTCGCTCGCGAGTGATTCAGCGATTGCGCGGCCGAGTCCGCGGCTCGCACCGGTGACAATCGCCTTCTTTCCTTTGAGTCCAAGTTCCATGGATCTGCTCCTGTGTGATTTCGCTGTGGTTCCCGGTCTTGTTGGCCAGCCGGCCAATACTAACGGGAGAGCAGCGTTACTGTACCGGTGTTGCCATCAACGCGGACACGCTCGCCGGTCTTGATGATGCGTGTGGCGTCCTTCATGCCGGAGACAGCGGGGACGCCGAATTCCCGCGCGACGATGGCGGCGTGACTCAGCAGCCCACCGACTTCAACCACCACGGCCGCGGCGGGGATGAAGAGCGGCGTCCAGGGGGCGTCGGTGAAGGGCGCGATGAGGACTTCGCCGGGCTCGATGAGCGCCTCGTCGCTGGCGGTAAGGATGACGCGGGCATTGCCTTCGGCGACTCCGGGGCTCACGCCCAGGGCCGTGAACTCGCGCTCACTGCTCGCGGCCGCAGTGGCGACGGCCACCAGGGCCGCCGGCCAGGTGAAGACGCCGTCCGGCATGACGAAGTCCTGGAGGCGAGCGTACTCGGCTTTGCGGGTGTCGATGGCGCGCTTCGCCGCCTTCGCCTTCAACTCGCCGCGCGCTGCCTCCTGCAACTCGGCCCAGCGGAGGAACCAGACGTCCTCCTGAGACTCGATCATGCCGACGGCCGCCAGCCGACGGCCGAACTCCATGATGGGCGCGCGATAGTTGCGCGAAACCCGCACCCAACTGGCTTTCATCCCTTCGCGGTTGCGGCTGAGGTTCTGGGTCAACTCAAGGTGGCGCCTGAACGCTCGCCTTTCACCCGGCGGTAGCTTCATCAGAATTCGCTCTTCCAGACGCTCGCGAACGGCTGCGGCCTTCGCCTCCCGGCGGTAGGGGTCGGCACTCGCGGGCGCCGCACGCGCGGCCCGGAGCGCGCCGATGACAAACGCGGGCGCCTCATCCCAGGTTGGCTGCGAGGGGTCACTCTCGCACCAGCCGCGCCAACCGTATTCGTGAATGAACGACCACCAGGCTTCGGCGAGGTCGAGCCAGTCATCGTCCGGCGGCGCCGCGAGGCGGGAGAGGATCCGTTCAGTGCTGAGCGTGGCGAACTCGGCGGCGAGCGACTTGTGCCGCGCGATGCGGCGGCTGATGTCCCAGATCTCCTTGCCGGGGAGCGTGCTCTCCACATCTTGGACGGCACTGGTGAGTGTCGTGACCCATTCGGGCCGAGGCTTCTTGATGTGCTTCTTGATCATCCCGGCGAGGCGCGCGCTGAAGTCTCCCCCGCCGACGGTGACGTGGATGTGATTCGCGAAGAGGCGGCCCATGCGGTCCGTGTTCGCAGTGACGAGGTCAACAAGCTGCTGGTCCGCGAGGGTGTTGAGCCGGCGCGTGCGGGAGGCGTTGTAGGAGGCGCGCGATTCACGATTGTTAGCCCGATAGAGTTTGCCGGTGTTACTCCAGAACTCCAGAGCTTTTTTCGCGGCGGCCGCCGCGCGGCGAGCATCCTCACCCGCGCCACTCTTCACGGCGTCGTCACCTTCGAAGAACTGGGTGAGCATCGCGCTGCCCTCGCCTACCTGGTAGACAGCGGTCATGGCAAGGATGAAGGAGATGTTGACGGTCCAGCGGCCGCCCATGAAGCCCAACTGGTTGAAGCGCGGCGGGGGCGCAAGGTCGACAAGGTCGCGGATGCCGAGGTCTTCGGTGAAACGCACCAGGGAGCGATAGTCCCACTCGGCGGCGAGATCGGCATACAACGGCCGGGTAACGCCGGGGAGGACCTCGTTGACGTTGCCCTGTGTGAAGACGACCACATCCTTCGCGGGTTCGCAATCCCAGCTGCAGAGTTTCGGCGCCTTCGTCATGGTCGGCCTCCCCAAAGTGGAACTAGTAGGCTGCGGTGCCGCCGTCAACCGAGATGAGGGCGCCGGTGATCCCCGCGGCGATGTCGCTGGCGAGGAGGACGGCCACGGCGGCCACCTCTTCGACCGTGTTCTGACGTTTGATCGCGGACTCGGAGGCGAACTGTTCGACGAGCTGGTCGAAGGTCAGGCCCATCGCGGCAGCGGCGGCGCCCCCCGATTCCATGACGATGTCGGTGAGGATGAGGCCAGGGCAGATGGCGTTGACGGTGATCCCAAGGGGGCCGACCTCCTTCGCGACGGACTTCGTCAGGCCGTTGATCGCGTGTTTCGCCGTCACATAGGGCGCGAGGCCGGGCTTGCCGTGTTTGCCTTCGACCGAGGAGATGTTGATGATGCGTCCCGCATGTTGGGGAATCATGTAGCTGAGGACCTTGCGCGTGGCCCAGAAGGTGGAGTTCACGTTCCAGTCCATGGCGAGCTGCCATGCCTCGTCGCTCAGTTCGGCGACGGGGGCGAAGCCACCCGCGCCGCCGGCATTGTTCACGAGGATGTCGATGCGGCCGAAGCGTGCGACGGTCTCCTCGATGAGGCGCTCGACATCGCCCTTCTTCATGACGTCGCCCGGGACGAAGATCGCGGCGGCGCCGGCGGCCATCTCAGTGAGGGCGCGCCGGCCCTTCTCGGCACTGCGACCGTTGATCGCGACGCTCGCGCCTTCGGCGAGAAAGGCCTCGGCGATCCCGCGGCCGATGCCGCGTGTGCCGCCGGTGATCGCGGCAACCTTTCCTTCGAGCTTCATGGGCGGCGCCTCCTGATCCTTGTGGGCCTGACCTTCTGGATAATATTCTGGCCACCCGGCCAAGATTGCCGGCACGCTACCACCTCCCCCGGTTAGATGTTAGGAAGACGAGCGGGACGGTCGTGGGTGGCAAGCCCCGCTGGTATGCTGACGAGGTGCGCCTCGGGTTGCTCATGGCTGTCGTGATCTGCAGCGCCGGCCCCCGGCCAGTGGCTGCGCAGCCGAGTATCCCGGCGACGTTCTTCGGGACAGTGTTGGTCAGCGGCGGCCCGCCGCCCGTCGGCCTGCGGGTGCGCGGGTTCGTCGGAGGCGTGGACTGCACCCAGGACGACTCCGGCCGTGTGCAGGTCGACGGTGCGCAGGCTGTCTACGTCCTCGTGGTCGTGCACGAGAGTCAGCGTCCCGGCTGTGGCGCGGACGGACGGGAGGTGACCTTCACGGTCGGCGGGGTGGCGGCGGAGCAGCGCGTCCGCTGGCGGCCCGAGCCCCAGGCGGCCGACATCGACGTCCGCCCGGCGCCAGGGGCCACGCTCGTCGTGGAGGCCACCTCCACCCCTGTCGATGCGCGTGAGACCCCGCCGGACGGCCTGTCGCCCTCTGCGCCGGTCGCAGACGATGGCGCGGACGTGGCGCGACTGGTGCTCCTCGGCGCCGTGATCGCCGTGGCCATCGGCATCGCCGCCGCGGTAGCCTCGGGGCGGCGCCGTAAGGAGCGGCGTAAGGAAAAAGAAAAGACGTAAGGCGGGCATCACCACTGGCAAGCCAGCCAACGTATATCGTAATACTCCCGTGGTAGGGCGGCCGTTATCCTTGTACGTACTCGCTTATGAAGCTGCTGCGCGTCCTCGCCGTCTTCTCCTTCGTTGCGGGCCTCGGCCTGCTCGTGCTCGGCTTCGTCCGTTCGGGCGGGGGAGACGACACGGCGGCTGCGCCCGAGAGCTTCGGCTTCGACGCAACGGCCACGGCAACGCCGCCTATCGAGGAGGCGACCGAGCCCCCGACCATCGCGCCAACGTCCACGCCGCTGCCATTCGACGGCAAGGTGGCGCGGTTGAAGTTGCCGCGCTTCGAGGTAGATTCGAAGGTGGAGGCGATCGGCCTGCTGCCGGGCAATCAGCTGGACACGCCCCACAATCCGCTCGATTCCGGGTGGTACGAGATCTACGACAAGCCCGGTTTTCGCGGGAACTCCGTCTTCTCCGCCCACGTCGACTACTTCCCGAACATTCGGGGGCCGTTCTACAACCTCTTCAAGGCGGAACCGAACGACGACGTCGTGGTGATAATGGAAGACGGCACCGAGTACCGCTACCGCGTCATCCGCAAGAAGCGCTACGACGTAAACACCATCCCCATGGGCGAGCTAATCTGGCCGCCGGACAAGCCCGTCACCGCCGAGTGGATCACCCTGATCACCTGTGGCGGAAGATTCCAATCGGCGGGGCCGAACCAACCGGGCGAATACCTGGACCGCGACGTCGTGGTCGCGGAGCGCTACCAATAAGCGGGCGCGGCGAGAACACGTCGCTTCCAGCCCAATTCGAGAGGATCCGCCTTTGAAGAACCTGAAGTACGGGGCCGTTGGACTGTTCGCGCTGGGCGCAATCGCGCTGGCCACCGCGTTCGCCCTGAACCGTGGCGGGGGCAACGACGACCGAATCCCCGCCGCGCCTTCTCCCACGGTCGCGACGACGGCGGCGGCGCCCGCGAACACGGCCACCGCGCGCCCGACGGCGACGCCGACGCCACCGCCGACACCAACGCCGTACAACGGCAAGATCCTGCGATTCAAGATGCCGCGTTTCAACCTTGACGCGCCGCTCGAAGAACTCGCGATCAACGGGCGGGGCGAGCTGGATACACCGCGCGCCGAGAACACCGCCGTCGGCTGGTACTACATCTACGACAAGCCCGGCCGCACCAACCCGGACAACGCCGGCTGGGCGGAATTTGGCGCCAAGCCGCGGGGCGACTTCACCTTCAAGGGCAACGCGATCTTCTCCGCCCACGTCTACTACCGCAACGTCCCCGCTCCCTTCGTCAACCTGGCGAAGGCAAAGGACGGCGATGAGGTCGTCGTGGTCATGGAAGACGGGCGCGACTACCGCTACAGGGTCGTCTCGAACAAGCGCTACCACCGCGACACGATCCCCATGGCGCAGATCATCTGGCCGGCGGAGAAGCCCACCGACAAAGAGTGGATTACGCTGATCACCTGTGGCGGCGAACTTGATTCGACCGGGCAGGAATATGTCAGCCGCGACGTGATCGTGGCCGAGCGCGTGGAGTAGGCGCGCCAGGGGGAGCAGAAAGCATGCGCATCCTCGTCACCGGCGGCGCCGGGTTCATCGGCTCGCACGTCGCCGAGGCCTACCTGGCGGCGGGCCACGAGGTGCAGGTGATTGACAACCTGGCCACGGGCCGCCGCGCAAACGTCGCTGCCGGCGCCAGGCTCCACGAAGTGGACATCCACGCCCGCGAGACAGAGCGCATCGTGGCGGCATTCCAACCGGAAGTGATCAACCACCACGCCGCCCAGGCGAGCGTGAAGGTGGGTGCGGCGGACCCGGTGGCGGACCTGGACGCCAACGGATCCGGCACGGCGCGAATGGTGGATCTCGCCGTGCGAAACGGCGCACGCAAATTCATCTACGCGGGCTCTGGCGGGACGGCTTACGGCGACCCCCAGGCTTTGCCCGTGGCTGAATCACACCCTACGCGCCCGGTTTCCAACTACGGCACTTCGAAACTGGTGGGCGAAATGTACGTGGACCTGGCCGCCCGTACGCTCGGCCTCGCGACCACCGTGCTGCGCTATGCGAACGCTTACGGGCCGCGCCAGGACCCTCACGGCGAGGCCGGGGTCGTCGCGATCTTCACCGGCCTCATGCTCTCCGGCGAGCCCTGCACGGTCGATGGCGATGGCGAGCAGCGCAAGGACTACGTCTACGTTGGCGACATCGCTGCGGCGAACCTGCTGGCGTTGACGGCGGGGGACGGGCAAACCCTGAACATCGGCTCAGGCCGCGGCACGTCCGTGAACGAAATCTATACAGCGCTGGCGAAGGCAACGGGGAATACGATCGCGCCTCAGCACGGGCCGCCGCGGCCTGGGGACGTACGCAACTCCTGGCTCGACACGACCCAGGCGCGCGCAGTACTCGGCTGGGAACCGCAAGTGCCGTTCGCCGATGGTCTGGCGCTCGCGGTCGCCTGGTACCGCGCGAACCGATAAGCCCTCACCCCCTGCCCCCTCTCCCGACTTCGCGGTCGAGGGGGAACACCCTACGACTCCGCGATCCCCTCGCCCACCGCAGTGGGAGAGGGCCAGGGGTGAGGGCAGGACGGGCGACCAAGACAGGTGGGACGCGCTCCCACGATGATCGGACAGCCCGCGGCCACGACGAGAATCCCTACCCGCGACTCCTACGCGCGAAGCACGTACTCGCTCGTATGCAGCACGCGACCGCCGCTGCTGAACCGCGCCACGTCCGCCGCGATCACCGCCCGACCTTCGTCGGAGTCGTAGAAACGCTCGCGCAGGTCCTGGGCGGTGCGGAAGTGGAGCTCCGCAAAACCATCCCACGGTGGCGCGTCAGGCGTCAGTGCCTCGATAACGACGTCCTGGAGGTAACGCCACATGCCGACGTGGTGCTTGAGCGCCAGTGGCGCGTGGGTCGTGTCCCAGTGCGCGGAGTACTGTTCCCGCGTCATATCCGGGTGGCGGCGAGCAAGGTAGATAGACTTCACGCCCGGACTGCGTTCGCCCACGGGCCAGGTGCGCTCGAAGTCCCGCTTGATGCGCTCGGTCACATGGTAGGCATGCTGCGTGGCGCCGGGGTCCAGCGCCGCGAGCGCGGGCGCGATGAGCGCAACGCTCACCTCGCCAGGCGCGACGTCCAGCCAGATCTCGACGACCGCATCGAAGGACGGTTCGCCGCCCGGGCGAAGTCCGGCCTCCTCGGCGGGGATATCGACGAGGTCGATCGTGAGCGCGGCGAGTTGCGGCAGTCGAGCCAGAGCGACCGAGCGCGCTCCCTTGATCAATGTTTCAAGGAACGCGGCGCGTTCCGCCCCGGCGGGCCTGCGGACGAGCGTCATCACCTTTTCCATCACGACCTCCAGACGGTTCGTTAACGGTCAGAGAATACGCTTGAAGCGAACCTCTTGGCCCGTCCAACGTGGGGTCGCGCCACTGCGAGCGATAGAACGTGCTTATCTACCGGTAAATTCGTGACAGATTTCGCAAAGGGGGATTGAAACCTCCGGCCAAAGTCTGTAGCGTCTAGTTAACGGTGGTTCAGGCTGCCGTGCGCTCGGAATCACGACAATTTGCGGAATGCGTGCAAACGCAACGGGGGACCCGCCAACCGGGGTGAATTCGGCCTGTCCGATAGGGCGCCCTTCCGCCCGAACCCGTCAGCTAACCCCGTACGCAACAGGAAGGCCCGATGGGCGGGTCGCCCGTGCCGAGAAATATTCGAATTGCGGAAATCATCGTCCATGTGACGCAGGAGGGAACCACTATGCCCGCTCTACAAGAGGCGCCGCCCAAAGCCTGTCCCAAGTGCCGGGGCACCGTGATCGTCGAACGTGACTGGCACGGCACCTATGGCAGCTGCATTATGTGCGGCTACGTCCACGAAGTGCTGACCAGCCCGCCCGTCGACCTGGCCGCCGAAGAGGCTGCTCTGCCGCTGCGCCAGCGGCGCCGCCAGCCGTCCCACGGCAAACTCCGGCTCTGATCTGAGGAGCCCCGGTCGTCTTGAGCGAACAACGAAGGCCTCCCGGCTTTAACGGGAGGCCTTCCCCATTTTCCGGACGCCTGCACTTGCGGCCCGCCTGTGGCCGCCGGAGTCCGCCCGCAGCCTGGGCGCGGACGGCGCCCGTGGCTTGGCCCGCACGCGACCGATGGCCCCGTCCGTTGTTCCCGGCACGCAGAGAGCGCTTCACCCCCGGCGTGCCAATGAATCGCTTTCAAATTTGATCACTTTCAATGAACCGGACGAAGGCGTCGACATCGGCGTCGGGGAAGGGGATGTCGCCGATCTCGCGGTCGTCCGGGTTGCCGAGACCGTGATAGTCGCTCCCACCGGAGCGCGCGAGTCCGAGGGAATCGCCCAGGGCGCGGTGGGCTTCGACCTCGGCCGGCGTGTAGTGCTTGTAGTACGTCTCGATGCCATCGAGGCCCAGGGCCGCGAGGCCGCGTACGATCGGGGCCGGGTCGGCGCCGAGAAAGAGCGGGTGCGCGACAAACACCCTCCCGCCCGCGGCGTGGACCTCGTCGATCGCCTGGCCGGGAGCCAGTTTCGCCCGCGGCACGTCGGCGGGGCCGCCGTTGGCGAGGTAGCGGTCGAACGCGTCCTGGACGCTGAGCGCGTGCCCCGCTTCCACGAGGGCGCGGGCGACATGGGGACGCCCCACACTCGCCTCGCCCGCGATGGCGAAGACGCGGGCAGCATCGACAGGGGCGCCGAGGCCGGCAAGCACCGCGACGATCTTGTGGAGACGCCCGACTCGCGACTCGCGCAACCAGCTCAGATAGTCCTGCAACTGCGTCGCCGCCGCGTCGAAGCCGTAGCAGAGGAGATGGGTGTCGGCGCCCGCGAAGTCGACGCTCAATTCGATGCCCGTGATGAGCTGAAGGCCCAGCCGTTCGGCCCCCGCCCGCGCCTCCGCCAGACCCTCCGTGGTGTCGTGGTCGGTCAACGCGAGGACGCGCACGCCGCGCCGCGCGGCCATCTCCATCACCCAGGTCGGCGATCGGACTCCGTCCGATGCGGTGCTGTGAAGGTGGAAGTCGCCTTTCGACACAGGGAGCAGCCTAGCAGCGATCGTGACGGTCGCACCAACAGTAGCGTCTGTCGTTCAGTGGGCGCGGCCCGCCGGGTGCGCGTTTGACGTGTCCCGCCGGCTTGTCTACGATTCAAGAAACTGGCCGACCGGCCAACGGGCCGCCAAGGAGCCACCGCCATGGTGATGGAAGCCATCCGCACGCTGCGGACGCCCACTGAGAAGGCCGCTGAGCCGGACCTCGGTTCCAAACTGATCACGAAGGACCGGTACACCTCCGTCGATTTCATGAAGCTCGAATGGGAGCGCATGTGGACGAAGGTCTGGAATTGCGCCGGGCGCCTCCAGGACGTCACTGAACCGGGTGACTACTTCACCACCGAACTCGGTAGCGAGTCGATCATCATCGTCCGCGAACGAGCGGGTGAGGGGGGCGTGAAAGCCT
>JAYUAG010000014.1:0-2729 GCA_043741475.1 Thermoflexaceae bacterium
ACAGCGTCTGCCTTCGGCTGACGACCTGATCGATCGGGCGGTGTTCTCGGGCGACGAGCACGCGATCAAGTTCACGGAGGCGTGTCTGCGAGAGAACGCACTCGCCCCCAACCCGGTGTTCTTGGCCGCGCCCCTCGACATGAGCGGACGCTATGGGCGCAAGGTGGGCGGAGGCGGTCAGGCTGGTTGAGGTGGTATAATCTGGTATACTCTGCATCAATGAGGACACCGCTCAGCATTCCGGATGAACTGTTTGAGCGCGCGGAGAGCCTTGCCCGGGAGCGCGGGGTATCACGTAGCCAGCTGTACGCGACCGCGCTGGCTGCCTATCTCGATGACGATTCCGTAACGGTCGGATACAACACCGAGGTGGCTGCCGGAGCGGAACTGGCCCTTGAGCCCGACCGTCGAACCCAGCAGCGTGCGCGCGCAGTGAAGTCCCGAGCGAAAGACAGTTCAACATGACCACTGGCTACGCGGTCCATGAAGGCACGATCAGCTTTCGCGGCTACAACACCTGGTATCGCATAGTTGGGACAGAGGAAGAGCCGGGCACACTGCCGCTGCTTTGTCTGCATGGTGGCCCTGGCATGCCGCACGACTATTTGGAGTCGCTCGAAGCGTTAGCGATTACGGGACGGCGCATCATCTTTTACGATCAGCTTGGCTGCGGCAACTCTGAGCATGTAGATAACCCGGCGCTCTGGACAACCGAGCTTTTCGTCGAAGAGGTTGGCGTTGTGCGCCAGGCGTTGGGTTTGGATCGTGTTCACATCCTCGGCCAATCGTGGGGCGGTATGTTAACTCTGCAATACATGCTAACCCAGCCACAGGGTGTTGCCAGCATCACCCTCGCCAGTTCGCCATCCAGCATTCCGGTCTGGTTAGCCGAGGCCAATCGGCTTCGCAACGAATTGCCGCCGGAAATACAAGCGACCTTGCTCCAACACGAAGCCGCGGGGACGACCGACAGCGCTGAGTATCAACAGGCAATGGTGGCTTTCTATGACCGCCATGTCTGCCGGGCAGTGCCCAATCCACCTTCCGTGCAGCGCGCCTTCGCCAAATTGATGGAATGGCCGCAAGTCTACTACACCATGAACGGCCCAAGTGAATTTCATGTGGTTGGTGTCATCAAGGACTGGGATGTCACGGCGTGTCTGGGCGAGATCAACGTCCCTACGCTCATCACTACTGGCCGGTATGATGAGGCCACTCCTTTGATCGGTGAGACGATGCATAAGGGCATCAGGGGATCCAAGTGGGTTGTGTTTGAGGAAAGTGCTCATCTCGCCCACGCCGAAGAACCCGAACGCTACATGGCCGTTCTCGCCGACTTTCTGGCGAGGGTGGAGATGAGTCAGTGAACAGGGATTCTTTGTACAGACCACATTGGTGAGTTACCACCCACGTCTCGATCGCGTCGGATTCCGGCGATTGGGTGGCGCTCGTTGATGACGGCCTCCGGCTCGTGCTCGCCCTCTGACTCTGGTCAGCCCGCCAGGAGCGCGCGACGTATGAGCAGCAGGGCTGTGTTCACCGCGCGCCGCTTCACCATCGCCCGCCCCTGGTTCATCGACATCGTCGTCGCCTGCACGCCCGAGGGGCCGACGACCGCCACGTGCACGGTCCCCGGGGCCACGCCATCCTGCGGGTCGGGGCCGAGTACACCTGAGATGCCCACCCCGTAGTCCGCACTCATGCGCTCGCGGACGGCCTCCGCCATCGCTCGCGCCGTCTCTGGGGAGACGACGCCGAACTCCTCGATGACCTCCGCCGCCACGCCGGTGTTGATCTTCTCCTCAGTCTGGTAGGTCACGATCGCACCCCGCAGGTAGCCCGAAGCGCCGGGCACGTCCGCGAGGATGCTGGCTACGGCGCCGCCGGTACATGACTCCATCAACGCGAGGGTCACGCGGCGCGTGATCGCCAGGTCGGCGATGTGGCCTTCGAGCGTGTCGTCGTCCTTGCCCCAGAGGGCGGGCCCGAAGATGCGTTCCATCTCCTCCTCTACCGGCCGAATCCGCGTCCACGCCTCCTCGCGGGTGGCCGCCTTGGCGCCGATGCGCAGGTGTACGCCGTCGGCGCGCGCGTAGGTGCCTACGCCGATGCCGGGAGTGGAATAGAGCGGCTTCGCCATCTCGTCGACCGTCCCTTCGCCGATGCCGATCGTCTTGAGCGTTCGAGTGACGAGCACCTGGCCGTCGCTGCGACGTTCCAGTTCGGGCCGCGCCTCTTCGCGCCACATGCGTTCCATCTCCGAAGGCACGCCCGGCATGCAGACGATCACGCGCCCTTCGCGTTCGACCCACCAGCCCGGCGCCGTGCCCCGCGGGTTATCCAGCGCGCGGGCGCTGGGGATGAGCCACGCCTGCTTGATGTTCGACTCCGGCATCGGGTAGCCGCGGTTGGCGAAGAACGCGCGCAACCGCGATTCCAGCTCGGGGACGACCGCCGGCGTCTCGTTGAGCATCGCGCAGATACCCTCCCGCGTCATGTCGTCCTCGGTCGGGCCGAGTCCGCCGGTGACGATGACGAGGTCGCTGCGTTCCCAGGCTCGGCGGAAGGTCTCGACGATGCGCGCGAGGTTATCGCCCACGACGCTCTTGTAGTTGAGGTCGATGCCCAGCTCCGGCAGCTGCTGGGCGATGTGAGCGCTGTTCGTGTCGATGATTTCGCCGAGCAGGATCTCGGTGCCGATGGCGATGATCTCAGCCTTCATGGCCGGA
>JAYUAG010000015.1:0-14517 GCA_043741475.1 Thermoflexaceae bacterium
ACACCGACCTCCAAAGCCGGCTGCGCAACCTGGAGCGCACCGAGCAGCAGTACTTGAAGCTGCTCGAACAGGCGAAAGGCATCCCGGAGATCCTGGCGATGACCGACCGCATCGACGCCGTCCGCGGCCAGATCGAACAGGTCCAGGGGCGGCTCAACGTGCTCGATAAGCTGACCGAACTGGCGAGCATCGACGTTACCCTGTCGCCACTCGCCGCAGTGAAGGCGGCGCCGAAGGACAGCGGCCCAAAGGGAATTGGCCAATCGTTCGCGGACAGTTGGGCCTGGTCGCTGAACGCAGCACGCTACCTCGGCGCGGCCGGCGCGGCGCTGTTGGTGGTCGCCGGCTGGGTAGCCATCCCGGCCTTGCTGGTATTGGTCGCGCTCCGGCAGTTCAAACGGCGGTTCCCACAGCTCGGACGGGCGCTGCCACCGGCGGCCCCGCCTCCACCTTCTCTTCCCCGGTGAACGAAGAGCCGCGACGCCCGCAGTGCGGCCGGGCGTCGCGTTCGCGGAACACCCCTGGTCGGCGCACAATAGACGACGCATGAGCAGCCATCGCCACCACGGCGAGTTCGCCACGCGCAAGCGCGAGGGCGCCGCAAGGCGTGCGTCCGCGTGGGCCGGTCTCGCGTGGTCGCGGGTGGCGCCACCATGAGTCGCGCAATCGACCGCTTCAAAGAAGGCGACGACGGCGCCGCCGCCGAAGTCATCGCCGAACACGCGCCGCTCGCATATGCGGTCGCCTACGGCGTGTTGCGCGATGCTTCCGCGGCGGAACGCGTGGTAAGCGAAGTGCTCACCGATGCGCTGCTGCTCGAAGGCTCGCCGTTTGCTTCGCATGCGGCCGAGCGGTTCTGGATTGCGGACGCAACACGCCGCCGCGCGCTCGGGTTGCTGCGGGCCGCTGCTCGCGGGCGGGGCCGCCGCCCCAACGCCCATCGTGGCCCCCCTGTCCGCGCAAACGATGGCTGGGAAGCGGCGGCCGAGCTGCTCTCGCCGGAAGCCGTCTGTGAAGCCTTCGAGGCGCTGAAGCCATCCGAGCAGGAAGCGATCAGTTTGGCCTATGTCAACGGCCTGCGGCCGGTGGAGATCGGCCGCCTGCTGGGTTTGAGCGAACAACGGGCCCGTGATCGCCTGCGAAACGGCCTCCTCTACTTCCAGGACTCTCTGCTGACGATGCAAGAGGCGGCGCAATGAAGCACGACCGCGCCCAGCCGCTGCTCCCGGATTTCGCCTTCGACCTGCTGGAAGACGAGGACCGGGATGAGGTCACCCGGCACGTAGCGGAATGCGACCAGTGCGCGTTCGAGGCCCAGGTCTACGGCGACGCCGCGAACGCTCTCTGCCTGGCTGCCTCCGTGATCCCGGAGGCGATCGCGATCGCCGACCCGATCGACCCGATGCCTGGCGATGCGCTGGGGCGGATCGCCCTCAGCGTGTTCGGACGCGTGGGCATCCCCGACCCACGGTTGGCGGCGGTGGCCTCGGCCCGGACACCGGTTCGGCAGACGCCGCGCCCCGAGCCGCGTGCGGAGCCGCGCGACGACCGCGGTTCCACCTATGATTCGCGAACGCGCGGGCGGGCCCCTGACGAAGGGGAAGATGCTACGGACGCGTTCCTGACCGACCTCAGGCCATATTTTGAGGCCGAGCGGCTTGTGGCGGACGCGCCAGATTGGCAGGCCGGGGATGCGTTGCCGGAGCCGAGATTCGTCCCTGGCCCGTCCTTCAAGCCACCTGAGAAGCGCCGCCGTTGGGGGGTATTTGGAGGCAAGGACTCCGGGCGTCCGGCGCGGGAACCGGTATGGCAGCCCCCGGGCGGGTTGTCGCCGGACCTTTTCGCCGGGACGCCGGACTCCGGAACCTTCCCGTGGCAAGGCTTCCCGCCTGTTGGCCGGACTTCCGAGGCGCCGCTCACGGCGGCCGCGGGAGGAGCTGGCCTGCAACAGGCGGCGCCGGCGGCCTTTCTCCAGCCAGTGCCACCTCCACCGCTGGAGAGCCCACCTGAACCACCGCGCTGGGACGGCGAGGCCGCGACTGCGGCCGGAACGGCAGCTGCGGCCCTGGCCAGCCCCGCCGCTGCCGCAGACACCGGACAACTGCCCACCGTGGAGAACCGGCCGTGGCAAAGCCCGGACTGGTGGCTGCAACCCCGCGCTAAGCCGACCGCCCGGCCAGCCTGGCGCGCGGCGGACGACGAGACCGGCGATGCGTTCTTCGACGAACCTGTATCGCTCGGCGAGACCCCCGCGCCGCCGCACGAGGAGCCGCCGGCGGGCCCAATGCGTTGGGACGAGGGTGCGGTGGACCTGGAGCCCATCGTGCGACAGGCAGGAATCGGTCCGGAACCGGATCGCCAACTTCGGCGCCGGTTCCGAGACTTCTGGCGGCGGCCCCCCGACGACTCCTGGCGGGCGCCCATGGCAGGCCCGCCAGGTGACGATCAGGACGGAGCCGAGTCGTTCGATGCAACGCTCCTCGCAGCCGTGGGATCCCTGTCCGACCTTTCGCTTCCCGATGAACTGCCAGTCTCGGATGGCGCGGGCGCGGACGGTGGGGGCGTCGAAAACGCCGGCGAGCAGGTCGAGGCGCTCGCCGCCCGCGATGACGAGGAAGGCGCGGACACCTTCAGTGAGGCGCTGTTCGAGTCCGTCGCACTCCTGGACGACGAAGCGGCCACCGCACCGTGGTTGGATGCGCCGATCGCCGAAGGGGCGATCGAGACGGCCGTCGACCTCGCCGAGGAGGCTGAACCCGCCGAAGCCACCCTCGCCGAAGCGAAGGACGTAGGCGGATTCGCCGAATGGGATGACCTGTCGGCCGCGAGCGCGAAAGTCCGGCAGGCGCAGGCGATCTTGGAACCGCGGGTTGCGTCAGGCGCGACGGGACGCGGCTTCCGGCACTGGTTGCGCCGGCGTCTACCGTCCCCGCCGCCGTCCGTCCCCGCTACCCCGGCGCCGCGGGGCGAGATAGAGGACGGCGCGGACGCGTTCGGCGAAGCCCTGTTCGAGCTGGCCGACCGGGACGACGCGAGGGCCACGGTCGCTGCAGCGGCGAACGTGGAAGCGGCCGTCGCGCCAGCGCTGGGAGCGACGCATTCTGCTGGCGAGTCGGTAGAGCGGGCCGAGTTCCTGCAAGCTCCTGAGGTGGAGGCGAAGGACGACGAGTCGCTCGCGGGGGCGCCGGACATCGAGTCGGCTGACACGGGAACAACGCCTGGCGACGAGGTCGAAGCGTTCGACCCAGTTGCGGAGGCGCGGGTGGATATCTCGCTGGTCAGCGCCGACGTGGCCGACGAGCCAGTGCCTGAGGAATCTGCCGCGGAAGCGGGCCCGGGCGTCGCCGGCCAGGAGCTCGCGGCCACCGTCGCGGTGGGGTCCGCGGCCCGGGACCGTGGGCGCTGGTGGCGGCGCAAGCCGATCGTGCCAGCGGTCGAGATCGCACCACCCCCGCGCGACGAGACACGCGGCGAGCCGGAAGAGGGGTCGGACGCCTTCCCGGAAACGCTATTCGAGGCAGTCGAATCGCCCATAGCGGGTGATGTGATTGCGCTGGCCGGGACGTCAGCGGTCCAGTTTCATCCAGCAGAAGCGGCGCTCGCGGATGAGGGCGAGGCAGCCGATCTGCAGGCCGGCGCCGTCGTGGAGGCGATTGCGCGGGAGGGCGACGTCCTCGCCGAGCCCACGCCGGACGAACTCGCAGCCACGGTATCTGACCTATCTGACCTATCTGACCTTCCCGATCTGTCCGACCTTTCCGACGGGTCCGACCTGCCCGAGCTGTCGGACCCGTCCGGCTTGCCCGAACGGGCTGCCGCGCTTCCCGTGGCGGAGCGACCCGCCGAGAGTGGTATCGGACGCTGGTTGCGGCGGCGCTCGCAACCCCAAGCGCACACCCTGGAACCAGCGGACGAAGCGCAGGAGCAGGGAGTAGCCGACGGAGACGGCATTGACCTCTCGCTCTCCGGGACGGCAGCGTCCGGCGACGAAGCAGCGGTGGCGGAGATTGTCGACCAGAACCTCGCCGAGGGGCCGGAGGTCGAGACAGCCGTACCACCGGGGATGGCAACCGCCTGGACAGGGCACACCGCCGACTTGCCGCCGAGCGCAGATGAAGCCGGCGACGACCTCGGGGCGATGGATCTTTCGCGCGAGCCAGCTGCGGCGGAGCGGGGTCCGGGGCGCTGGCTGAGGCGCCGGCAAACCGACGCCACTCCAGTGGAGGTTGCGCCGCAGCCCTGGGGTGATACCGAAGAAGGCGCTGACACCTTCGAGGACTCCCTCTTTGAGCCTGCTACCGCGTTGGACGACCGCGAACACGACCTCGCCGGTCGAATGTCGGATCAGCATCGTCCCGGGCGCGATGCCGGGGAACCCGCCGGCGCGGCCACGGAAATGCGGACCTGGCAGCCGGCGCCGTCCGACGCGCTCGATTTCGACGTGCCCGCAGTCGCCGCGGACACCACCGGCGACCAGGAGCAGCCGACGGAACTCGATGACCTGCTATCCGTCGAGGCGGCATTGGCGGACGTGGATGCATTGGCGGCGCCCTGGGACGAGGGCTTGGACGAGTCGCTGGTCGCCGGGCTGACGAGTGAGGAAGCTCCCGCGGAGGAGGTCAGGCGCGGACGCTTCGGATGGTTGCGGCTGGGGCGGCGGAAGCCGGCGCCCGAGGCCGTGAGCGCTGACACGGAGGCCGATTGGACCGGCGAGGCCGAGGGAGACGACGGCGAGCCGGTACTCGCAACTGACTGGAAGGAATCCGGGCCTGGCGCCTGGCGTGCGGACGCGGAAGCCGAGACCGCCGCCGATTCCCTGGCGCCCGAAACGGCGACCGGCGAGGCGCCAGCGGTCGTGGACTGGCCCGCCTTCGAAGCGAGCGCAGAGACAGAAGCCGGCTCGGATCAGGCGCGTCCACTCGAGGACACCCGTGCCGAGCCTGCCACTGACCGGAGCCTCCTCCGCCGCTGGCTCCGCAGACGCGCCGAGGAAGACGACGACGACGCGGGAGACGACTTCGCCGAGGACTTCCTGTCGCTCGGCCGCGAAGTCGAGACGACGGTCGACGCGGTCGAAGCGGTCGAAGCCGGCGGCGCGTCCGACGCCCCCGTCGTCGAGGAAGCGACGCCGAAACCGGCCGCGAAGACAGCGCGCCGACGGCGACGGCTCGGCCGCGACCGGCAGCCCGGGTGGGACAACGAGGAAGGCGCGGGCGACGCCTTCGCGGACGATTTCGCGACACTGCCCCCGGTTGCCCTCCCGGGCTGGGAGCAAACGTCCCAAGGACCGGCGCTCGAAGACCGTATGGAGGAAGAAGCGGTTGCGGGGCGGTTGACGCGCGCGGACGAGGCGGCGGACACGGATGGCTCCGCCGGCCTGGACGACGTCGCACTCGCGGACGACGACGCACTCGCGGCCGACGACGAGGCGGAACGCCACCGCCTGCGCCGCTGGCTGCGCAGGCGGCCGGATGAGGCGGGTGACGAACCGGGCGACGACGCCTTCGGCGAAGGCTTCAACGAGCTGCTTCGCTGGCCCGCCGCTGATGGAGATCCTGATGCAAGGCAGCGGTGGCGCAGACGGCGAGCCGGTGGCGAGGCCCCGGAGGGCGCCGCTGACGCAGGCGATGCACCGGCGCCAGCGGCGCCGGGCCCCTCGCAGCGCAGCTGGCTGCGTCGCTGGCTGGAACGGGAGCGCCCGCCCGTGGAAGCCGAATCCGGCGAAGCGTACGAGTCACCCCCCGTTGATGACGCAGAGGGCGATTGGGACGCCACCGGGACAGGGGACCACGAGGCGGTTGCGCGGGAGCTGCCGGAGGAGCCCCGCGAATATCTTCCGCCCGCCGCGCTGCCCCGGCCGGCACCCTCACGGCCGGCGGCGGAGCCGTCGTCGCGGCGGCGCGGGCGCGGACTTGCGGGGCGGAAGGAGAGCCGCCACCAGAGCTTCCCCGCAGCGGACACTACTGCCGCCGACGAGGTGGCCGGCGACATGTTTAACGCCGAGGCGTTCGCCCCGCCGCCGCGAATCGACGATGACGACGCGGGGGGCGATGTCTTCGACGACGACATCTTCACGCCGCGGCCGCAGGCCCAGCCCAGCGCTGCCGCCGCGACCGCCGTCCGGGCGCGGACGATGGTGCGGCTGGACGAAGGCCTTGGCGGCTATGACGACGATCTCGACGATGACGACTACGAGGACGAGGACGAGGACGTCGAAGCGCGTGGCCGATGGCGCGTCTGGGCAATCCTGCTGGGCGTGACCTCGGTGGCGCTGTTCGCCGCGCTCGTGACCGGCTTCTTCGTGCTGGTGAACTACCGCAACCGTGGCGACGAACTGCAACAGGTGGCCGAAATCGCCGCCGTACCCCTCGTGGTGACCAGCCCCATCTCCGAAAGCCTCACAGGCTACGGCTACTACGACCCGTCGGCTTCGCGGCTGCTACTCGTGATCAACGGGTTGCCCGTGACCGAGACGGGCCGTCAGTACGTGGTCTGGGCCGAACATGCGCAGGGGACGACGGCGATCGGCTCGACCGGTGGCGACCGGCGCTCGACCACATCCACGCTGCAACTCCAATTGGTGCCGGCGGGCACGAAACGGATCTTCATGACGGATGAGGCTTCGGGAGCACGGCCACCCCAGCCTACCGGACAGGTTGTGCTCGATGCCCGGCCCACGACGACTGCGCCCGCGGTTCCTTCCACCCCGGTGAGGCGCTAGCATCCATAGTGTGTCATTGGTTACCGGCGGTATGAAAACGGCGAACTACGTATTCTCGCTCATCTCGATTGTGCTGGGGACGGCCCTCATGCTGTTTATGTTCAGTCAGGACATGGCCAGGAGCATCGGCGTGCTGATCGGCGCGCTGCTGGTCCTGAATGGCGCCGTAAGACTCTGGTTTGCGCAGGATGACTCCTGACGTAGCGGTTGAGGGTAGAATCGAGTCATGGCCCATCAGCACACGATCATCGTCGCCGTGAACAATGCGGCGGCAAGCATGGAGGCCGTCGCCGTCGCCTGCACAACGGCCAGGCAGCGCAAGAGCAAAATCTTCGCTGTTCACGTGATCGAAGTGCCACGCACGTTGCCCCTCAACGCCGGGCTGGAAGCGGAAGCGCGGAGGGGCGACCAGGTGCTGCGGAAAGCCGAGGCGGCCGCGGGCGCGGCGGGCCACAGCGTCCTCGGCGAACTCCTACAGGCGCGCGACGCGGGCCAGGCGATCGTGGATGAGGCGCGCGACCGCACGGCCGACATCGTCGTCCTGGGAGTGGCGCGCCAGGAAGTCGTGGGCGAGTTTCGCCTCGGTCCGACGGCCGCCTACGTGCTCAAACACGCGGATTGCGACGTATGGCTCGTTCGCCAGGGAATGACGAAACCACACAGCCACGACGAGGAGGGAGAGAGCCGATGAATGTCCTTATCATGGGTTGTGGCCGGGTCGGCGCCCGCATAGCGGGCGTGCTGGACCAGATGGGCCACAAGGTGACCGTGCTCGATATCAACTCAGGCGCCTTTCGGCGGCTCCCGGACGGTTTCACCGGCACGAAGGTGATCGGGAACGGGATGGACGGGCTGGCGCTTGAGCGCGCGGGCGTGCGCAACATGGACGCCTTCATGGCGACCACACAGGGCGATAACCGCAACTATTTCGCAAGCATGATGGCGCGCGAAGTCTACGGCGTGAAACGCGTGCTCTGTCGGATCTATGACCCGGTGCGAGAACAGATCTTCAGAGAACTTGGCCTTGAGACGTTCAGCCCCACCTCGATTGGCGCGCAGATCATGGTGGACATGCTGCTCAAAGAGGACGGCGGGAGGAAGTAACGATGTACGTGGTGATCGCGGGAGGAGGCAAGGTGGGGTACCACCTGGCCCAAGAATTGTTGAACGACAACCACGAAGTCCTCGTGGTCGAACGCGACCCGGGGAGGGCGACACAAATCACGGATGAGCTGGGCGCGCATGTCCTGTACGGCGATAGCTGCGAGGCGACGACGCTGGACGCCGCCGGTGTGGCGCGCGCCGACCTCGTCGCGGCGGTGACCGGCGACGACGAAGACAACCTGGTGGTCTGCGAGATCGCGCGCAAACGCGGCGTGCCCCGGACCGTCGCGCGCGTCAACAACCCCAAGAACGAACTGCTGTTCAAGCGCCGCGGGATCGAGACGACGATCTCAGCGACCCAGGCGATCCTCGCGCAGATCGAGCAGGAACTGCCGATGCACGAGATGATCCCGCTCCTCCAGCTCCACAGCGGGCTGGAGATCGTCGAGATCCGGCTGCCCGACACGTCGCCCGTGGCCGGAAGGTCGGTGCGCGAAGTGCTCCTGCCTCCCGAGTCGTTGATCTCGCTGGTCGTCGACCCCGGCGGCGTGCCCCGCATCCCCAGCGGCGAGACGCGCTTGAGTGCGGGAGACGTCCTCGTGGTGGTGACGCGGGCGGAGTGTCTTGACCTGCTGCGCGAAGCGCTGATCGGCTCGACCCACGGCCTGGACACCTGAGCCATGCGACTCGCATACCTCGGGCCCGCGGGAACGTTTGGCGAAGAGGCCGCTATCCGCGCTGACACAGCGGCGGAGCACGTTCCCTGTGTTTCTCACGCCGCCGTGGCGCGGGCGGTGGACCATGGAGGGGCGGAGAACGGTGTCGTGGCGATCGAGAATTCACTGAACGGTTCGGTGGCGGAGACGCTTGATATCCTCATCCACGACACGGCCCTGCTCGTGCAGCGCGAGTTCGTCCTCCCCGTCGTGCACAATCTGATCGCCGCGACGGGGGCCGAGGTGAGCGATCTGGACGTGGTTTTTTCGCACCCCCAGGCGCTCGGCCAGTGCCGGCGGTTCCTCGCCGCGAAGATGCCTGGCGCAAGGCTGGAGGCGGCGCTTTCGACTTCGGAAGGCGTGCAACTCGCGCTGAAGCGGGGGCCGCGGGCCGCCGCAATTGGTACCGCGCGGGCGGCGGAGCTGTACGGCGGCATCGTGCTCGCGCGGGCGATCGAAGACGTGGACACGAACGTCACACGGTTCGTCGTGCTGGGACGGACGGCACATGCGCCGACCGGGCGCGACCGGACGTCGATCGCCTTCTGGTTCGCCCAGGATCGGCCTGGCGCGCTCGCGTCCGTCCTGAATGAGTTCGCCCTGCGGGGGATCAATTGCACGAAAATCGAAAGCCGGCCGACGCGGGCGACGTTTGGCGAATACGTCTTCCTGATCGACTTCGATGCGCACCGGGAGGACGCGGCGGGCCGTGACGTACTCGCCGCAATCGGGCCGCTCTGTTCGACAGTGAAGGTCTTTGGCAGCTTTCCGCGCTGGAACTAGGGGGCGGGCGCCATCTCACGCGCGCCTAGCCCGGCCATCCTTAGCCCGCGCGCCAGCAAGGGCTCCAGTCCGCCGCGTGGCGGACCAGGAGCGTCGGTCACGGCCCATGGCCTCCTCGGGCCTTGTGACGAGCGCCGCGGGGTGCCACGATGATCGCATGAACGAAGAGATTTACCGGGAGATCGCGAGCGCGCTCGAATTGGGCGAGCCGGTGGTGCTCGCGACCGTGGCGCGCACCCGCGGTTCCACGCCGCGGAAGACGGGCGCGAAGATGGTGGTGCGCCGGGACGGCTCGTTTTTCGGGACGATCGGCGGTGGGTGCGGCGAGGCGGAAGTGTGGCAGGAGGCGATGGAGGCCTTCAGTGACGGTCGGCCGCGGATCGTGACGGTCGACCTGACCGAACCCACGGACGGCGACGACAAGATCTGCGGCGGCGTCATGGACGTGTTTGTGGAACGGCTCGGGCCGGTCCAGGCAAGCCCGAGTAAATCCACCGATGCCGCCCGCACGAATATCCTGTAGACTGGTGGTGACGGCTTCGATAGAAGCCGACGAGGTTGAGTTATGTTTGGGCTTGGTGCTCCGGAACTTGCGATCATCGGCGTGCTCGTCGTCCTCCTTTTTGGCGTAGGCAAACTGAGTGGCCTGGGCAAAGACATGGGCACTTCCATCAAGGAGTTTCGTCGCGCCGTGAAGGACGACGACAAGAAAGAAGAGCCGGCCGTCCAGCAGGCGCAGGTCGCGCCCCCTCAACAGCAGTACATCCCGCCGCAGGCGCCACAGCAGCAATATGTGCCGCCACCCCAGCAGGCGCCGCAGCAGCCCGTTGCACCGCAGGGCGAAAAGGGCGGGAACATCTTTTAGTCCCGCCTGGTTCCTCAATCGAGCGCGAATGAACGAAGACGGCCCCTCCAATGGAGGGGCCGTTGTGCGCTACAATTGTCCCATGGCTGTCCTCGCGAAACCCTTGACGCTTGAACACTTCCTGGCCCTTCCCGAGATCGATGGGCGCCGGCTGGAGCTGATCGCCGGGGGAGTGTACGAGAAGCCCGTGCCTACCTGGCCCCACGGCATCGTCGCAGGCGAACTCTACGTTGCCTTCCGGCCGTTCGGTTCGGGCGCGGTCGAACCGCGCGCGATCATGCCATCGTCCGGGGGCCGCGCCGACTACTCGCCCATCCCGGACTTTGCCTTTTACCTGGCCGGGGCGGCGAGGCCGGTGGACTGGATGCGAAGCCCGCCTGCAGTCGTGGCCAAAGTGCTTTCACCGGGCCAAACCGTGACGAGTATCGGCCAGAAGATCGCCAGCTACCGGGAGTTCGGTATCCGTTGCATCTGGGTCTTCGACCTGGCCGGGCGGACCGTCGACAGCTTCGAAGGTGACGCGCACCGCCGCCTCGGCGCGAGTGACAGACTCACAACGGACCTCGTCCCCGGCTTAAGCATCGACCTCGACGAATTGTTCGCCCGGTGCTGGGCGTAGCTGCCAGACTACTGGCCACCGCCGAGGAAACGGTTCAACGTCGCGCCGCTGCCGGCGTAAGCGGAGGCCGTGCCGGGCCCGACGTAGCGGAAGTGCCAGGGTTCGTAGGCGTAACCCGTCTGGGCTTCGCGGCCGGCGGGATAGCTGAGGACGAAGCCGTATTTCGTGCTGTTCTGTGCCAGCCAGCGGCCGGCGGGCGAGCTACCAAAACCGCCCGAGAGCTCGTTCAGGTCGACCGTCGTGCCGAGCTGATGCTCGCTGTGGCCGGGCTTCGCGCTCGTGTTCTGGTTGGGGCCGAACTGCGCGACCTCGCTGCGGTAGAGTTCTGCCTGGGTCTCAAACGTGCGGTAGCCGCTGATGATGAAGATCGTAATCCCGTCTTTGCTCGCATCCGCCGCCATGCGCTGATACGCGCTGGCCGCCTCGACGACGAGGCTGAAGCCTTCGACATTGGTGAGACCGCCCGCAACGCAATCTCTCGCAACGCGGTGGGTCTGGTCGACGGGCGCGAGCAGACCGCAGCCAACGACGGTCGAACGGTCCTCATCGGGTGTGGCGGGCGGCGGCGCCGTGACCGTACGCGGAGCCTCGATGGACGCCGTGGCCGTGGGCGCCACCTGCGAGGGCACGGCCGTGGGCGTCGACGGTGCAGCCGTTGGCGCCGGCTCGATGGTGCCCGCGGGCGCCGGTGAGGAGCCGCCGGAACCACACGCGGCGGCCGCGACGAGCGCGAAGGCGAGAACGAAGCTCGTCGCCAGAGTCGCGAGGGCGATGAAGAAGTACGGCTGCCAGCGCTGGTCTTCCGGGGATTGGGCGGTCGCGAAGGATCGCAAGTCCATCGCTGCGGAGCGTACCAACGGCGTTCGTTATGGGCAGAAACGGTCGAGCGCCCTTCGCCGGCCGGCTCGACGTCGCTCGAGGAGCGGCAAAGCGCACGGTCACTCACGCAGCGGACGAGCCCAGCGCTTGCTCACGCGCGCGCTACCGACGGTGGCGCGCTGCCTGTTTCTCGCGCTGGAGGCGGGGGTCGCGGGCGATGTCATCGAGGAAGGCGCGCAGCAAGGCGTTGGTGATCGCAGGCTGTTCGAGCTGGAAGAAGTGGCCTGTGCCCGCGATGGGCTCCTGCCGGAGGAACGGACACGTGACCCGGAGCCAGGCCGGGTCGCCGAGCGGTTTTTCGGCCCAGAGCGCCATGAAGGGCTTGCGGTCGGCGATCCGGACCAGTTCGAGCATGTCCGTGGGCGCGTCCTCCAGCATCCCCGCGGTGACCTCGGCGGGGCAGCCGAGCATGACGGCGCGTGCGTACTCCTTCACCTGGTCCGGCGTGTCCTCAGACCAGAAGCTCTCCACCAGCGGCGCGAGGCCGGCGGCGCCGCCGCTGCGAATGCTCTCCACCATGCGCCCGGCGCCGAGGCCCTGCTCACGCACGGGTGAATCGCCGAGGACGGTCGCGAGGACCGCATCGGGATGGCGTTGCCCCAGCCTCAGCGCAGCGGTTCCACCGAGGCTGTGACCGACGACGACCGCCGGGCCGAGGTTGAGCGCGTGGGACACGGCCGCGAGGTCGTCCGCCTGCTGGGCGGTGTCGTAGGGAGGCGTAGCGTCCGATTCGCCTCGGCCGCGCAGGTCAACGGCGACGCAGCGATGGTCGCGGGAGAGGTCATCGAACTGGGGCGACCAGGAGGTATGGTCGCAGGCGAGGCCATGGACGAAGAGGAACGGTGGGCCGCCCGACCCGGCCTCGATCACGGAAAGGCGGACACCATCGCCAACGTCTATGAGCGCCACGGGAGGAACTTTCGGGCTCGCGGGGCGGGGGCGCGCCGCGACCCCATGACAAGGCGTGGCGCGAGCATAACCATTTTCCAGCTGAGCCGGAGAGCGATCAGCCCGGCGCGGCGCTTGCGCGAGGCTCGCTCCACGACCGGCCGGGCGGCGTCCGCGACGGCGTGCGCGTGAGAACGAGTCCTGCGTCCCACCTCATCCATCGCTCCCACAACACCGGTCGCCGCAGTGTGCGTGACCGTTCCGGCACGGCGGCGACGGCCCGATCGATTGCTGGCGACGACGATCGTGGTGACGGCCGCGGCGGCGCCAATCCCGACGAGGAGGAGCGTCAGACTGCCGGGGCGCCGGCGCGCGGCGCGGTCGTTCGCCGTGACCAGCTCGCCGAGCGGCGGCAGGGTGGCTTCCACCGCGGGGCCAAACCGTCCACCCGCCACATCGTCGAGGAAACCTCCGACGGCGCTGGTGAACTCATCCGGGGCGTCGCCGGGGACGCTGTGGCCCGCGCCCGGCACGACCACGAGCCGCGCCAGCGACATCTCTCGCACGCAGCGGTCGGCAACCTCTTGAGTGAGGACATCGCTCTCCGCGCCGCGGACGAGGAGCGTGGGGGCCTTCACAGAGCGGAAGACCTGCCACGTCTGGTCGTTGTTCAGGTCGCTGCCGATCTTGAGCGACGCATCGCCCTTGCGAAAGCGTTCGTCGAATTTCCAGGTCCATTTGCCGCTATCGAGCTGTTTGAGGCGGTGACCCATGCGCTCACGGATGTTTTCGATCGTGCGGCGCTGATTGAAGCGATGCGCCATTTCGACGAACTGGTCGAAATCGAGTTCATCCGGGCCGCGGGTAAAACGGACGATGTTTTCGACACCTTCCTTCGCCGCTTCGGGGCCCACATCGACGAGGACGAGGCTGCTCACGTGGGCGGGGTGGGCAGCGGTGTAGGAGACGCAGTTGAGGCCGCCCATGCTGTGGCCCATGAGGATGAGGCGATCGAGGCCGAGGGCGTTCCGGAACCCTTCGATGTCGTTCACAAAAGCGTCGCGGGTGTAGTCACCAGCGGGCGACCAGTCGCTATCGCCGTGGCCACGCTGGTCGATGGCGATGAGGTGGTAGCGGTCCTGCATACGCTGGGCGAACTCATCGAACATGTGGCCGGAGACGCCGAAGCCGTGGACCATGAGCAGGGCCGGATTGGCAGGATCGCCCCACTCCTGGTAATGGAGCTTGAGGCCGCCGACAAGCACGTCGCGGTCAAGATAGGGGGCGGTGGTCACGGGGGCCTCCTCGGCGAGTCTGCGGCGCGGCGCGCCCGCGGGACGACGATGATACCACCGGCGGCGCGAATGGCCCGTGGTCTGGGGTATCTGAGTGGCCGGGCGCCCAGCATCGGAGTACTTTGTCCCGGATAGAGGATCAGGACATGACGGAACGACGGGTACCAGACCCTACCTTGATGGCACGGTTGCAACTGAGCGTGAAGGGCGTCGACTGGGCCGCGTCGCTGGTGAAGCCGTGGCAGCATGAGCGCCTCGATGGCGAGTGGTCGGCCCACGAGAACGTCTTCCATCTCCTGACAAACGAACGCCTCTTCCAGCAGCGGATCCGGCAGGCTCTCGCTGAAGAACAGCCTGCCTTCGAGCGGTGGGACAGCCTCGGGCACATGCGCGACCAGTACGCGCCGGGCGACGATATCGAAGTGCTCGCCGAACGCTTCATGGCAGCACGAACGGAGACCTACGAACTCTTCAGAGCGATGGCGCCGCAGCATTGGGCGCGGACGGCCGTTTGGCCGGACGGCACCGTGGTCGATCTCGCGTGGCTGGCGGAGAAGGTGCTCTGGCACGCGCTCGACCACTTCGCGGGTCTGCTGGATCTACACGGCGAGTTTGCGCCGCGCCAAGCATCGGACTGACCCCAGGAG
>JAYUAG010000016.1:0-6430 GCA_043741475.1 Thermoflexaceae bacterium
GCCGCGTCCGATGGCGCTCTCGCTGCGGTAGAGCAGCCAGTCGTCCCAGCGCGGCGGTTCGTGGAACCACATCGCGTGGTCCAGGCTGGCGCGCATGCCCCGGCGGGGCTCCGGCCCGTCTGCCCAGGCGACGGTGCTGATGAGGCCGTCGTCGCTGATCCACGTGATGAGGGCGGTGTGGACGAGGGTGTCGTCCGGCAGCTCGCCTTTCGGCCGGATCCAGACGGCGCGCCACGGTTCGCCGTGCTGGTCCGGGCCGCCCATGCGTTCGTGGCGCTGCTCGATCGGGTTTTCGGCGTACCAGCGGCGGTCCTCGTCGTCGCCGTACTGCTGCACCCACTCGGCTTCGAGGTCACGGAGGTGTTCCGGGCCTGGCAGCGGCAGCGGCGAAACCTGGTAGTCGTCGCCGGGCTCGGGGTTGGTGAAGCTCGTCGAGACACTGAAGATCGCCTCACCCGACTGGTAGGCGACGACATCGCGCGAAGTGAACGACTTGCCGTCGCGGATTCGGTAGACGCTGTAACGGACGGGCGCGTCGTGGTGGCCCGGCCTCAGAAAGTAAGCGTGAAGCGAGTGCAGGTAGCCGCGCTCGACCGTGCGCCCCGCCGCCATCACCGCCTGGGCGGCGATCAGTCCGCCGAAGAGGCGGCCCTTACCTGGCCCAGGCGAGCCGAGGAAGAGGTCGCGGTCGAGCTGGTCGAGCTTGAGCTGCTCGACGAGGCGTTCGAGGGGCGTAGAGTCTGTGGCGGGCATGGCGCCGAATGGTATCACCGGCGGCGTGACGGCGATCCCCCATCGGCGCAAGGGTCGGGAAGGCCTCGTCAGGACCCGAGGTCGCGACGGCAGAACTGCGGATGCCGGCGCCACGCCGCTGGCGCGAGACGGTTTTGAAGGCCACGATTCCGGACGGCTGGAGGCAGGCACATGGGCAGCATCAGCGCCGTGGACGAGCGCACGGGACGGAAGTTCTATCTCGACGACCCGGACGACCTGCGGCCCGGGGAGAAGGTCGTCTTTCTCTTGAGTCTCCACGGTGGCGGGTCGGTAGGCGCCTGGCAGCGCCGGTATTTCCCCGCCTTCGACTACAAGGAGCAGTACCGGCTCGTGATCGCCACGCCCTCATGCGCGACGAAGGAACCGATGCGGCGCTGGGTCGGCGAGGCGGATGACGAACATCTCCGGAACATCATCGACCACGTGTTCGAGAAGTACGGCCGGGAGAACATCGCCTCGTTCTGGCTGGTGGGTCACTCCCAGGGCGGCATGACCTCGAA
Source organism: Thermoflexaceae bacterium (assembly GCA_043741475.1). GTDB lineage: Bacteria > Chloroflexota > Dehalococcoidia > Tepidiformales > Tepidiformaceae > JAGQHB01. The sequence goes on from JAYUAG010000016.1 coordinate 1,275, forward strand.
CCGGTTGCTGGGCACGGACTTCTTCAAAGAGCGGGTGGACGGCTGGCTGAGCCTCTCAGGCGGCAGGATCGGGCCAATAGAGCTGCCGGCCTCGTTCTTCGTGCCGGTGCGCGGACCGATGCCCGCGCTGCCCGATGGGACGCCCCGCCCCGGCCAGGCGGCGCCGCCCGATTGCGACATCTCCTTCATCTTCGCCTCAGGCGAGCACGAGATGGTCTCTTTGCCGGAGACTTCGCCGTGGGCGGCGAAGTACGGCGCGTCACCACGCGTGCGCCTGCCCGATGTTGTCGATGAGCTGCCCGGTCAGATCTTCGACACGACCCGCGAAGGGAAATCGACGCCGGCCTGGGGACTGTTGCCGCGGCCCGGTGTCGCCCAGGTCTTCGTCTACCCGGACGCGCGTGACGGCCGCGTCATCGCCGATGTGGTGCGCATGGATAAGGGCCACACGGAAGGCCTGGAGCCGAGGGTGACGGAGACGCTGATTCAGATGATGGTGTCCGCGCCCGGTGGGAAAGCGGCCTGTATTCGCTAAATGAGAACCGCGCTGGCGCGCCGGAGGAGAGCCTCGGCTTCGGCCACGGTGCGCCGCACGATTTCGGCCGCGGGCAGCACCTTGTCCACGAGCGCAGCCGATTCTCCCGCCCAGTTCAGGTTCACCGGCGGGTCGAGCGCGGTGTCCCGGAGGATCCCGAACGGCTCCGGGTAGGCGGCGGCCGTCGCTCGCAGCTCGTCCGCTCTGCCTTCCCAGCGATCCGTGAACGGCGTCCGTAGCAGGCGGCCGCGGACGTTCGGCGGCCAGGTGAAGGGGTATGCGGCGTCGTTGGCGAGGTCTGCGCTCGTGTCCTGGCCGTCGCTCGCCACGATCGCTAGCTTGTGCTCCGGATCGCCGACGAACTCTTGGCTGGCCTTGAAGCGCGTGCCCATGACGACGCCGGCCGCGCCCATCGCCAGCGCAGCCGCAAGCCCGCGACCGTTCGCCACGCCGCCTGCAACGAGCACCGGCGTCTCGCCCGCTATCTCCAGCACCTGGGCGGCGAAACTCAGGGTGCCGCGCATGCCGGTGTGGCCGCCCGCCTCGGAGCCCTGGGCGATGATGATATCGGCGCCAGCGGCAAGCGCCGCCCGCGCCTGCGAAACGTCCTGCGCTTGCACGATCACGAGCGCGCCCGCGGCCTTGAAGCGTCGGATGGCCGGGGTCGAGTCGCCGAAGGAGAGCGTCACGATCGACGCCCGCTCCGCCAGCGCAAGGTCGATCAGCTCGTCGCGAAAGGGCGCCGTCTCGAAGGTGACGAGATTCAGGGCGAAGGGCCGCGCCGTGAGGTCGCGCAAACGTGCGATCGAGCGCCCGATGACCGCTGGCGGGGTGGCGATCGTCCCGAGCGTGCCGAGCGCGCCCGCTTCAGCGACCGCGGCTGCGAGGTCGGGCCCGGCGTCGCCGCCCATGCCCGCCTGGACGATGGGGTGGTCGATGCCGAGGAGGGTGGTGAGTTTCGTCGTCAGCATGGGTCCACTCCTCGAGAGTTCGTCGCCTGAGATGATCGATACAACCCGCTTGCTAACGCGCGCGGTTCGGATAGCGTCTGGCTCACGTGCGCGGGCCGGATGGGGTGCGGGCGTCGGCGACGGCGGCGCGGACGCGGGTACCGAGCGGATAGCCGACGTACTGGGTGAGGAAGATCGTGATCTCGTCGAGGTCGGCGTCCGTGAGGTCACCCTTGGCGAGGCCGGAACGCAGCTGCAGCCGGAGGATGCTGTCGATCCCGTGCGCGGCGGCCACCCCGATGATCATCAACCGCCGGTCACGAATCGAGAGGCCGGGCCGCTGGTACACGCCGCCGAACAGGTCTTCATACATGATCCGCTCGAAATCCGACGGGTCGGCGGACGCCTTGAAGGGATAGACCTCTTCGAACTTCGCCCGCCCGCGATCGAGCGCGCTTTCGTCTGCCATCTCTGCACCCTCCTCTCGGATTCGCTATCGTACGCGGCGACCGTCGGCGCGGCGACTCAGAGTTCGCGCGGAAGGCGGCTTCGGAGAATCGCGACCTTCGTGGATCTTCGTGTCTTCGTGGTTCAACCCTCAGGAGGACAGGATGGCTTCAGACGAACTCGACGGCGCCACGCCGAAGTACCTGCGCGACAAGTACGCGATCGTCGGCGTGGGTGAGACGGCATACACGCGCGGTATGGGCCGCACGACGCGCTGGATGGCGACGCAAGCCGTGCGCAACGCGATGGCCGACGCGGGCATCAAGCCCGGCGAGATCGATGGGATGCTCTCCTACCAGGTGAACGATTCGACCCCCTCGCCCGTCGTCGCGGCCGACGTCGGTATCCGCCTGAACTTCTTTATGGATGTAGTCGGCGGCGGCTCGAGCACCGAGGCGCTGATCGGCATCGCCATCGGCGTGATCGAAGCGGGCATGTGCAAGACGGTCGTGGTCTTCCGCTCGATGAACGGCTTCACGGGCGTGCGCATGGGCGCCACGGGCCGGGCGGCGCCTTCGCTCAGCGGCGGCGCCCTTCACGGCGCGATTTATGGCCAGTCCAGCCCGGCGCAGATGTTCAGCCACACGTTCATGCGCCACATGTTCGAATACGGCACGACCCCCGAGCAGGTGGCGATGGTGAAAGTGCATCACAGCCGCCACGCATCGAACAACCCCAAGGCCTACTACAAGACACCGCTCACGGTCGAGGACGTCGTCAACAGCCGCTTCATCGTCAAGCCGCTCCACCTGCTCGACTGCTGCGTCGAAACGGACAACGCCACCGCGATCATCATCACGCGGTCGGACCGCGCCTACGACTATCGGGCTACGCCCGCGCGTATCCTCTCCGTGGTCGGCCGTGTGACGAAGCCTCGCGGCGACATGCACTACCAGCATGGGCCGATTTCGCGCGTTGGCGGCTTCTACGCGAAGGAGTTGCTCTGGCCGAACGCCGGCGTCGGGCCCGATGAGATCGACGTGACGGGCTCCTACGACGCCTTCACCTTCACCACCCTCCTGCAGCTCGAGGCCTACGGCTTCTGCGAAGAGGGCGGAGGCGGCGCCTACGTCAGCGATGGCACGATCGGGCTCGGTGGACGGCGCCCGAACAACACCAGCGGCGGCCACCTCTGCGAGGGCTACACCCACGGCATGAACATGGTGATCGAGAACGTCCGTCAGCTTCGCGGCGAAATCGATGACTACTGCCCCGTCGTGGACGGCGTCCGGCAGCACACGTACGACTACACTCCGGGCGGTCACTGCCGCCAGCTCAAAGACGTGAACATCAGCGCCAACCTCGGCTGGGCCACGCCGAACACCACCTCCGCGCTCGTGATGCGGAAAGGATAGGAGCGAACACGATGGCAGAAGGCGTTGCCCTTTCGGGCGAATACCTGGGCATGAACCTCTCAGTCAGCGACATCGACGTCGAGAACCTGGAGTACTTCCGCTACTGCGGCGAGCATGACTTCCGCCTGCAGGCCTGCGATGGCTGCGGGCTCGTCCGTTATCCGCCAACGACCGCCTGCCCCTGGTGCGCGGATGACCGCGCAACCTGGAAATCCGTCGAGCCCCGCGGCGCCGTCTACAGCTACTACGAGGTGACCCACGCCATCCAGCCCCAGTTCCGGAGCCAACTGCCCTACCACGTGCTTCTCGTCGAACTCGACACGCAACGCAGCCAGCCGACCGAGCATGAGGCCCTGCGCATCGTCGCGAACCTGGTGGACTCCGAGGGAAAGCTCGCGCCGCCTGACGTGGTCGCACGGGTCGGCATCGGCACCCGCGTGAAGATGGTCTACGTGGACGTCGGCGAATCCTTCGCCATCCCCCAATTCACGGTCGATGACGGCGCCGCGCAGCCCGCCATCCCGTGGCGGTACGCTGGAGAATGACACCGGCCGATCTCTCCTGCCCCCCGGCGCATGGGCCGTCCGCGAGGTTTCAGTTTCGCCTCAACGGCGCCGCTCACACGTTCTGCCTGCGGCACGGACTCTTCAACCCGAAGCTCGTGAAGACGGCGCTCGCCACGGCCGCGGTTGTGGGCACCATTCTTACGGCCATCAACCAGGGCAACGTCATTCTCGACGGTCACTTCCCGGCGCAGCTCTATTGGAAGGTGCCGCTCACTTACGGCGTCCCGTACTGTGTCGCCAGCTTCAGCGCGATGCGTATGGCGAAACTGCGCTAGCCGCCGCGATCGGCGACAATACCGCCCCGGCCCGCCGAATCGGGCCTCCGGACGCTCAACTCACAGGAGACACCTCAGATGCACGCTCGAACCCTCGCCCTCGCCCAGCTGGGCATCACCCGCATGATCCTCGATTCCGCCCTCGCCGATTGTCCCCAGACCCTCGTCAACTCCAAGCCAGGCGGCACCGTCTCGACGATCGGCCAGATTCTCACGCACGCCGTTATCTCGTACGACACGATGGTCAACGGTGGGGGCGAGGGCAGGCAGCCGCTCTGGAACAGCGGCGGCTGGGCGGCGAAAACCAGCGGCCCCGCGGACGCCGCCTACGGCGAGTCGAGCCTCGACCTCGCCGCCTTCAAGCCGTACCTCGCGGAGGTGTTTGCCAGCGCCGAGGCCCTGCTCTCCTCCGTTCCTGACGAACAGCTCTCCGGCGAGGTGGAGACCCCACTCGGCAAGATGCCCTACGGCGTCGTGGTCGGTGGCCTCGGACTGCTCCACCTGTGTGAACACGTCGGCGACATCGCCACGCTGAAGGGCATGCAGGGGATGAAGGGGCTGCCCTTCTGAGCCTGGTAGCGCGGGCGGCAGCGCGGATGCGGTAGACTGGCCCCATGACCGCGTTCATCAAACTTCCGCTCCGGCTCGACCCCCAACCCGAGGGTGGCTACACCGTCACCTCGCCGCTGCTGCCAGAACTGGTGACCGAAGGCGAGACCGTCGCAGAGTGCCTTGAGAACGCGAAGGACGCGCTCGCTGCGGTGGTTGAGATTTATGAAGACCGGGGCCGGAGGCTTCCTGGGGGGCGCCTGCGGCTCCCTTCCGTTTACGTCAGGGTTCGGGTCTGATACTGTCCAACCAACCCAACCGGAGCACGATCGATGGACTTCAACGACGATCCGAAGCAATCATCCTGGCGCGCCGAGGTGCGCGAGTTTGTCACCACGGAGTGGCGCACGAGCGCCGGC
>JAYUAG010000017.1:0-2720 GCA_043741475.1 Thermoflexaceae bacterium
GCGGCAATCACCTCGGGCGGCGCCTGCACCAGTTCCACAAGCACGCCGCCAGCGCCGATCGGCGTCTCCTCGTTGCCTTTGGGGTGGACGAAACAGACATCGAACCCGGACGCGCCCTTGCGGATGCCACCGGGAGTGAACCGCACGCCCTTCGCCGCCATCCACGCGACGGCAGCGTGGAGGTCATCGATCCAGAGGCCGACGTGGTTGAGCTGCGGGATGTGGACAGCGGGCTTCTTCTCCGGGTCGATCGGCTGCATCAGGTCGACTTCGACCCGCAGCGGGCCCGAGCCGGCGACGGCGATGTCCTCATCTACGTTCTCTGATTCCGAGCGAAACGTACCGGTGACGGTGAGGCCCATGGTGTCGACCCAGAAGGTTCGCAGGTCGTCCTTTGAGAGCGCGCCGACCGCGATCTGCTGGATGCCGAGGACGCGGAAGGGGCGAGCGGTCACGAGAAAGCTCCTCCGGGAATGTCGGCCGAGCATAGCGATGGCTACGCCAACGGGGTATCGCCTGGGGTGCGGTCAATGGTTTTGCGTGAGAAACGGGAGAGAAGCACGTGTCCTCGCAGCGCACAACAGTCAGGCCGATGATCGTGTGGATTCCGCAGCGACTTGCTGTCACCTTCCGAACCGCGCGCATAAGCAAGCGGGTTGTATCCACCATCCCTGAGGTCTATGCCGCGGTTTCACCCGCTGCTGACCAGTGTCGCTGCAACCCGCTCCGTGACCGTCGCGGTTCGGACCGCGCAGCCTCTGTGGGCCGTCAGGGTTCCGTGCACAACCGTGAACCGCACGCCGCTCGGCCGCACCGTCATCCTCTCAGGACCAGCCTCAGGCGGTCGCTGCAATCTGTCTGACGATTGAGACGGCAAGTTGCTGGCGGCTGGCCTCCGGCAACTCGGGCATTTCTACCGTCACGACCAGCATCTCGCCGTTGTGGTCCATCGTAAGCGAACTTCCACGCGACCAGTGGGCGCCGGGGAGATCCTGCACCGCGTCGCCACGCGAGCCGAGCGCCATGGCGAAGGACATCATCCGTCCGACGCCGGGTGGGCCAGCGAAGCGGACGACCATGACGTGTCCTCCGCCAGCCGCTTCGAACATGGCCACGGGCCCCTGTGCCGCCCCTGGCTGGCTAGATTGGTGGAGCTGGATGCCCGTCGCGGCGGCAATCGCCGCGAGGTCGAGCTCGGGCGTTCGCCCGCCGCCGAGCCACGACGGGATCGCACCGGCCCCGATGGCTTGCCTCCCGGCGTCCTCGGGGGACACGAGGCCCTCGACAACGCCTTCGGCGGAGAGGACCTCGACCTTCGTGACGTGGTGGAGTCGCGGGCTCACGCGCGCCCGGACGCGCATGCCGCGCTGGATCCCGGGCGCCCCTGGGGGTGGCGTCCAGGCGGTGATTTCGTCCTCGCGCCCTTCGTCAACCGCGACTCGGCCGAGATGCAGCTGTACGACTTCGCCCTCGACGACCTTTTCCTTACCCAGGTCGAGGGCGCCGCGAATGAACCGGATCGCGGCGGAGACCGCCAGGATCGCCCAGTACAGGCCCAGGAGCGTCATCACGCCGAACGCGCCGAGGATGAACAGCTGGAAGTTCACGGGGATGTTCTGGTCCCGGCCGAATTCGTCTCGCAAGTCGAAGAGCACGGGGACGAGCTTCGGCAGGGCGACGAACGAGAGGGCCCCGAACACGACTGCCCGGAACAGCCCCACGACGGTCGCCTTCCACGGCGCCTCGCCGAATCCGAAGCGCTTCGGGTACTCGATCCGCACCTGCCGCCATACGCCCGTCTGGCGGGTCCATGCGGTCTCAGGGTCGTCTGCGTCGAAGGGAAGGGCCATCGTCGTCGCGTGCGCTGCTCCGAGGGCGACGCCAGCGGAGAGCACATGTTCCCAGACAGTCACGGCCGCCGGTGGCACATCCTGGAGCGCCGGGTTCTCGCGCAGGTATTGCTGGACGCCCAGCCAGCGGGCCGCGACCTCGCGGCCTTTCGCCGTCTCACGGAGCGAGCGCAGCCGCGAGAGGCCAAGGACGAGCACGAACCACAGGATCGGCCCGATCCAGAGCCAATCCCAGCGGCCGAAGTCGTCGCCGCTGCCGGTGTTCTGTTCAAACAAGTGGGCGGAAGCGAGCGCCAGCGCGAGCACCTCGATGACCACGAGGAGGCCGATGATCAGCCACGTGTAGTCGAACTTCGACCAGCGGTCACGGGCAAGGCCGAGGCTGCGGGCCTCTTTGACGACCGATTCCCGAAAACGTTTGCGCCAACGGTCTGCGGTCCCGGCGTCGTCCAATTCCAGCACTTCGAGGGGAGCGCTCCCTCCCGTGGCCCGGCTCTTCACGAAATCCAGCACCTGGCGCTCGTATGGGCGGAGACCTTCTGCTTCCTCGGCGCCCGGCCGAAGGCGGACAACGCCGTGCTCGAGGTCGAGCATGTCGATCCCGACCTTGCGCTGCGCCGCAAGGTCGACGAGCGTGGCTGCCATCGCGGCGCTCGTGACGTGGCAGCGGTTCACGAGGAAGTTCACGATCGCGGGCGGCTCTGGGCCCATGTCCATCGTCGCCGGGCCGGGTTTCGGCAGCCGCGGGCGCGTGGCGAACCAGCGGATGACGCCGAGCGCCAGCCAGGCGCCCCCAAGTGCCCCACCGAGAACTAGCAGCTCAAGGGAGACGCCGCTAAACCCGTGAAACTGTTCGCCACCATTGAATCT
>JAYUAG010000018.1:0-6422 GCA_043741475.1 Thermoflexaceae bacterium
AGTATACCGCGCTCAAACGTCCATGGCCCTGCGAAGGACGCCCACGAGCCAACCCCGCAACGCGGCGTCCTCCCACCATCTCAGCCGTGGCTCCGTCTCCGGCAGGAAGCGTGCGACCGCTTCGTTGCCGCGGATGAACACGTCCGTGAAGACCCAGGTGTTATGCAAGAACTCGTGTCGCGCCATTTCCATGCCGGTCACAATCTCATCCCTCGCGAGGCGCACGTGTCGCGCGAATCCCCCGACCCACGCCTCGGCAAGAGACGGCTCCACGATCGCGCCCGAGAAATCGAGCCCGCGCAAGAGTTCGTACACGCGCGGGAAGACGCCGACGCGCTCCCAATCGACGACCGCCGCCACGCCGCCGTCCGCGTTGAGCACCACGTTTCGCTCGTGCAGGTCGCCGTGGTCGACCTGGCGAGGCAGCTGTGCGAAGTCTGTGTGCGGCCGTGGCACGTCGCTTTCGAGGACGGCCAGCTGCAGTCGTAGCAGGCGTTGCGCTTCGACACGCTCCGCTCCGGGCGCGGGGTAGTAGCGGATAACATCGTCGACCCTCGTGAGTGCCGCGATCGACGCCGCGGTATCCCAGACGGTCTCACTGCCTGGGGTCAGCGCCGGGTCCCTGTAGTCCGCGAACGCGACCTGGACGCGGCCCTGGATATCGCCAAGCGTGGCCGCTTCCGGAACGGTGAGCGACCCCCGGACGGCCGTGCGTCCCTCCACCCAGGGGAACACGGCCACGAGCCGCCCATCGCACTCCGCGAAGGTGCGTCCGTCGGGCCACACAAGCGGCGCGGCTACCGCAATGCCGTTGAGCGCGGCGTGCGCGATCGCGCGGTGTTCGGCCAGCAATCGCTCGACCGTCCGCTTCTGCTTGTGGACGCGGACGAACCAGGGGTCGTGGCCGGTTTCGACGCGATAGTTTCGGTTCAGGACCGAGTCTTCCACAGGGGCAGGAGCGCCTTGCACCCGCCAGCCGAAGGCATCCGACACGAAGCCGGCCAGCCGGACGGGTGAGAGTCGCCCATCCGCTTCGAGGTCGTTCATGACGCCGCTGCTCCACGCGCGAACTCGCAGCGTTGCGCTAGCGCGCAGACGCTACACGCTGGGCGCGCCTTGCGGCAGAGGTGCTTCGCGTGCATCACGACCAACGCATGCGATCGCGCCCAGAGGTCACGGTCTGCCGGCATGCGGGCGATGAACCAGCGTTGCCACTCGTGGTAATCCTGACTCTCGGGGCCGATGCCGAGACGGGACATGATACGCACGGTGTAGGCGTCGATCACGAACGCCTCTTTCTGCGCGGCGTAAAGGACGATCGCGTCCGCGGACTCGGGCCCGATGCCCCAGGTCGCGAGCAGTTCCGACCGCAGCTCCGCGGCCGGGAGGCCGAGTAGAGCGGAGAAGCCGCCGCGTCGCTCACAGAGCGCGAGAAACGTCCGAAGCTTCTTTGCCTTCTGGCGGTACTGGCCGCTTGGGCGGATTAGCTCTTCGAGCTCCGCGTCGCTGAGCGCCGCCATCGCGCCGGGATCGAGCGCACTCGCGCCCTTGAGGCGCTCCAGCGCGCGCTCGACGTTCGTCCACTGCGTGTTCTGCACGAGGATGCAGCCCACCGTGACCTCGAAGGGGTCCGGGTCCGGCCACCAATGCCAGCCGCGCCATGCGTGCATCGCTTCGAGGTCCGCGAAGATCGCGAGCAACTCTTCCTGGGTCGCGTCACGCATTCGCCACCGCCTGCCGCGGCCGCCGCGTCCTTTCCGTCGCCCATGTCCGGCTGACGACCGCCGCGACGATGACCGCGCCTCCCGCGACCGCCCACCAGCCCGGCCGCTCGTCAAGCGCGATGAACACCCAGACCGGGTTGAGCACAGGCTCAAGCATGCCGATGAGCGACGCCTCGAGGACGCGCACGCGCGCGATGCCGTAGGAGAAGAGCACGTAGGCGAGCCCAATCTGGATGACGCCGAGGAAGAGCAGCGCCGCCATGTCGCGTGCCCCGGGAGAGAACGCCGCCGTCTCGCCGCGGCCAAGGTTCACCGCGAGGGCGGCGACACAGAGCACGGCGTTACCGAGCACCATCGCCCGCGGACGCGTCTCAACGCGGCACTCGGGCCGCCGCAGCAGGGTCAGGAAGAGCGCGAACCCCAGCCCCGAGCCGAGCGCGCAGAGGTTCCCGGCCGCATTGTCCGCGTCGAGCTTGCCCACGAAGAACAGCGCCATGCCCCCGAAGGCGACCGCGAGGCAAGCCACATCGAGTCGCGTCGGCCGTTCAGCGATCAGCCAGCGGCCGAACAGCAACACGTGGAGCGGCGCGGTGTATTGGAGGAAGATCGCGTTGGCGGCGGTAGTCAGCTTTGTCGCCATCACGAAGAGCAGGAGCATCACGGCGTAGCTCACGGCTACCGCCCATTCGAACCGGCTGGCCCGCCGCAACGACGCGAAGCCGACGCCGCTGAGCAAGCCCATCGTCAACCCCGCGAAGAGCGACCGCCACATGGTCACGCCGAAGGCGTCGAGTGAGACCCACTTGATGAAAAGACCGCCGGTGCTCCAGAGCATCGCCGTCACCACGACAGCGGCGAGCCCCTGGCGGTGCTCAGGCAGCGCCAGGAACCGTGCTTTCAGACCCGTGGAAACAACCGCCGTCACTCCGTGAGCCTAGCGCATTGATGGCGCACAACCACCCCCGCGGGGTGCGTCCCAAGTGTTCACGAATTGGGAACGGTGGAGGTCCGGGTTGATAGATGCGGCCCGCTTGCTTACGCGTGCGGTTCGGATAGGGCGACGGCCTGGACAAGCATTAAGGAGCAGGGCCGATGAGACGCGCCCCGGAGGCCACGCGCTATGTCCTGGCGGGCGGGACCTTCGGGGGGTCATCGTCGGGGAAGCGCCGGCTGAGGTACGCCATGACGGCGCACACGCCCAGCCCGCCCCCGGCGCCAATCACCACGCCGAGCAAGATCGCGTCCGCGTTGTAGCGCACGAACAGGTAGATCACGAACGCGATGACGAACCCGATAAGGAAGTAGGTCAGCTGCTTCCGGAAGAACTTACGCATCTCCGGAATAGTGAACGCCGTCACGTGCGCTGTAAAGGCCGGGTGCGGTTCACGGTTTTGCACGAAATCCAGGATGCCGAGGGGCCAGTCCGAACCGCGACGGTTACGGAGCGGGAGGCGGTCGATCCCGTCGCCGGGCATGGTCGCCGCAACCCGCTTGCTTACGCGCGCGGTTCGGAATCCGCAGGATCGAAGGCCGGGGTGGGAGGGTCACTCGTACCCGGCATGCAAAACCGTCAACCTCGCCCGTCAAGGCCATCGCCCCATGCCCGTCTGCTACGATGCCTGGAGTAGCCGCTCATGCCGAAACTCGCTTTCCTCCCCCAGCGACTCCCCCAGGGCTTCTCCGAGCGGCTCGGCCGCACCGTCGCGCGCACGGGCCTGACGCCCAACGCCATCTCCCTCATCGGCCTCGCGGGCAATGCCGCCGCCGCCTATCTCGTCACACAGGAGCAGCTTCTCGCCGCCGGGCTCGTCTTCCTCGTCTTCAGTGCGGTCGACATGGTCGACGGCGCCGTCGCGCGCGCGACCGGCCAGGCCACCCCCTTCGGCGCCATTTTCGATGCCGTCCTCGACCGCGTGAGCGAAGCCTTACTGCTTGCTGGCTGCGCCTGGTACTTCGCCGACCGCGGCGAGCAAGTGCAGGTGGCGGTCACCTATGCCGCTCTCTTCGGCAGCGTCGCCGTAAGTTACATGCGCGCCCGCGCCGAGGTCGTGGGCCTATCCATGCGCGAAGGGCTCTTCCGCCGCCAGGAACGCGTTGTCCTCATCGGTGCCGGGCTGCTCTTCAATGGACTGACCGCGGTGATCTGGCCGCTCGCCATCCTCGCCAACCTCACGGCCCTGCAACGATTCTGGATGATCGCCCGGTCTTTGCGTGCCGCGGACGCCGGCGCCCCCTTATGAGCCCGGTCCGGGCCGCCAGGAGTCGCGGCCGTCCCTGGCCGCTGGTGTAATCGACGGACTTGAGGTGCGTCGCCGGCATCCTGCTCACTACCAGTGCCCACAGAGGGGCACGACTCCTTGGCAGCGACGCGCCTCGGATTTGGCGGGCCGGCCCCGCTAGCGCTGTCCGAGGCGCTGGTTCTGCAGGAACATCATCACCAGGAACGCCATCACCGCCATCAAGAGCAGCACGACCGCGGCGCCGATGATCCCGATCGTCGCTTTCCCGATGCCGCTCCCGTCGTCCGTCGAGACGACCGCGGCGGCGGGTGTCGGCGCCGCCGTCGGCTGTGTGTTCTGTGCTGGGCGCACCGTGGGGACGACGGTAGGTGACTGCACTGGCCGTTGCGGTTGGGTCGGCGCGACCGTCGGCGCCGTTGTGCCGCCGCCAGCCGCCGCCAGGAACTCCTTCTCGAAGCCGTCGATATCGAAGCCATAGACCTTCTTCAGGGCTTCATCGAAGCGCGTGTTCGACTTCGTCGCCGCCATCAGCTCGTTCAGCTTCGCGGGCGTGTACTTGTCAATCAGGTAGGAGACCATCGCCAGCGCCTGGCCGTACTGGAGGATCGTCTGGTTCGGGTCGGAGATCGCGAGTGTCATCTGGCGGAAGGGGATCAGCCGGTTGCCGCGCTGCGCCGCCCGGTAGGCCGACTCGTAGTCCGTCTTCTTCTCCTGGGCGTATACGGCCAGGCCCTCATCGACCCAGAGCGGCAGTCCTACCAGTCCCTGCCCGGCGGCAGCGTTGAGCACATGCCCGAACTCATGCCGCACCGTGTCGATCGGTTCGGCGCCGCCGCAGCTGATCGTGCTAATGATCAGGTCGTCCACATTGCTCGGCCGGAAGCCACAGGTGACGACGCCCGAGTTGTCGAAAGTCGTGCCCTTACCCGCCTGCGCTTCTTTGACATCTTCCGCCGTGCCGAGGAGGACCACCTTCACTGGCTTGCCGAGGGTCACTTTTAACAGCTTCTGGCCGTGTTCGCGCGAAACCACGTCCATCGCATCCAGGAGCTTCTGCACGAGTGATTCGCGCGACCCTGTGAAGTAGACAATGCCGACGCTGTTCGAAAGGGACTTCCATTCGCGCCCGCTCGGCAGGTAGAGGAACCGCTCCTCCTTCCCCAGCGTGACCGTGCCGTCGGCCTGGGTGATCTCCCACTGGTAGACGAACTCGTTCCCGACCGTGATCGCGGAGATTCCGGGCGTAGTGTTGACCTTCACCTTCGTGCTGATCTTCGTGCCTGCGGTCAGGTCGGCGGGCTCCGGCTTGCCGAGGGCGCTGCTGTTCTGGCCCGCGAGCTTAAAGCGCAGCGTCACGTCCACGATGTTCGTGGGCGCGCTCGCGCCCAGCCGGAAGGTCACGTCCTTGGGGTAGTTGTTCTCCACGGTCGACAGCTCGACCACCGCGTCCGCCGCGCGCGTTTGCTGCACCGCGATCAGGGAGGGCGCTGCAAAGAGCGCCAGTAAGGTCAACAGGAGGAGCGATCGTTTCATTCCGGTTCACCCAACCTGCGCCTTGAGATAGGCCTCGATGAAGCCGTCGAGTTCGCCATCGAGCACGGCCGTCGTGTCGCTCGTTTCGAAATCGGTCCGCAAGTCTTTCACCATCTTATACGGGTGGAGGACGTAGTTCCGGATCTGGGAGCCGAACGACATGTCGACGTGCTTCCCCTTTAACCGCGCCTTTTCCTCTTCCTTCCGCTTCAGCTCGATCTCCAGCAGCCGCGCCTTGAGCACGAGCAGGGCGCTCTCGCGGTTTCGGCCCTGCGAGCGCTCGTTCTGGCAGGTCACGACCATCCCCGTGGGCAAATGCGTGATGCGCACGGCGGTCGAGTTCTTCTGCACGTTCTGACCGCCGGCGCCGCTCGAACGGAAGACATCGACGCGGATGTCCTCGTCCTTCACCTCGATCTCCGCCGCCTCCCCCACCTCCGGGATTACCTCGACCTTGGCGAAACTCGTCTGGCGCGCCGCCGAGGCATTGAACGGCGACTGGCGCACGAGCCGGTGGACTCCCCGCTCGCTCTGCAGATAGCCGAAGACGTATGGCCCCTGGATATCGACCGTGGCGCTCTTGATGCCCGCTTCCTCGCCCTCGGTCAGGTCCAGTACCTCGGCCTTGAAGCCGCGCCGCTCGGCAAAACGCAGGTACATCCTCAACAGCATCTCGGCGAAATCCTGCGCGTCCGTCCCGCCAGCGCCAGCGTGGACCGCGAGGATGGCGTTGCGGTCGTCGTATTCGCCCGAGAGCTGGAGCTGGAACTCTAGCGCTTCGAGCTGTTTCGACGCATCCGCGATCTCCGCCTCGGCGCCGGCGGCGACGCTCTCGTCGCCCTCGCCGATGCCGAGCTCGACCAGATCACGCGCATCGCGGACCCGTCGCTCAAGGCCGCGCCACGTCTCCATCTTCGTCCGCAGC
>JAYUAG010000019.1:0-2712 GCA_043741475.1 Thermoflexaceae bacterium
GAGGGCGTCACAGGGTCCGACTTCGCCGACCGCCTGCGCGCCCAGGCCGAGCGCTTCGGCGTGGAAATCCTCACCGCCCAGGAGGTGGTGGAAGTCGGACTCGACGGCGAGTACCGCTTCGTGAAGACGGCTGACGGCAGCGAGTACCGGACGTGGGCGGTGCTCCTCACGCTCGGTTCCACCTACCGCCGTCTTGGAATCCCAAAGGAAGACGACTTCATCGGCGCCGGAGTCCACTTCTGTGCGACCTGCGACGGCCCCTTCTACAAGGGCCGGGAGGTGTGCGTGATCGGCGGGGGCAACTCCGCCGGGGAAGAGAGCCTCTTCCTCACGCGCTTCGCTAAGAAGGTAACGGTGATCGCGCGGGACACAAAGCTGAGCGCGAGCAAGGTGGTGGTCGAGAAGGTGGAGCGGCACCCCCAGATCGAGCTGGTCTTAGGCGCGACGCCGGTGGAATTCAAGGGCGGCGACAAACTGGAAGCGATCGTCCTGAAGGACACGAAGTCCGGCAAAACGCGGGAGATGCCGATCGCGGGGTGCTTCGTCTTCATCGGCCTGCAGCCGAACACCAAACTGGTGGAAGGACTGGTGTCAATGGACCAGTGGGGGTTCATCACGACGGGGATGGACCTGCAGACGGACGTGCCCGGGCTCTTCGCCGCCGGCGACGTGCGCGCCGGCAGCACAAAGCAGGCGGCCTCGGCGGCGGGCGAAGGCGCCGCCGTCGCGCTCGGCATCCGGCGCTACCTCGAAGGCAAGGCCGGCGAGCGTCCGCATTTGACGACGGACGACGCGCCCCGGCCAGCCCGGACCCGCAACGCGAAACAGGCCGCACGGGCGAAGAGTGCCCGCTGACCCGCCGCTTCGCACGGGGCCAACTGTGGTCGCCGAGCCCCTGATCCGTTTCGGGCGGGAGGTCTGCGGCGACCTCGTGGCCGGGCTGCGACGCGAATGGCTGGTGACGACTGGCCTCGGTGGTTTCGCCTCCGGCACGCTGGCCGGCCCGGCCACGCGCCGTTACCACGGCCTGCTGGTGGCGGCGCTCCACCCGCCGGTGGAACGAACGGTGATGGTGGGCGCCCTCGACGAACGTGCCACCTATCGAGGCGCGATGTACGCCCTTTCCACCCACGAATTTGGAGACACCCTCGCGCCCAGCGGCTTCGTCCTCCTCCAGTCGTTCGCGCTCGAAGGCCTCGTCCCGTGTTGGACGTTCGCGCTCCGGGACGCGTTGCTGGAGAAACGTGTCTGGATGGAGGCAGGGACGAATACGACCTATGTCTCATACCGCCTGGCGCGGGCAGATTCAGCCGCCGTCCTCGATGTCACGCCGCTGACCTGCGCGCGCGATTCACACAGCCTGCAGCACGGTGGCGATTGGGCGCCGGAGGTGCGGGCCGTCGAAGACGGCCTGGAGGTGGCGTTCGCCGGGGCGCCGCCGCTCAGCCTGCTCTGTGCCGGAGCCGAGGTTCGCAGCGAACGCGGCTGGTGGTGGGGGTTCGCCTATCGCGAAGAGAAGGCGCGCGGACTCGACGACCGGGGGGACCTGTTCGCGCCGGGCACACTGAGGATACTGCTCGAGCCGGGCGAGACGAAGACGCTCGTGCTCTCCGTGGAGCCCGGCGCAATCGCCGAAAGTGGAGAGGCGGCGCTGGGTCGCGAGCGACAGCGTGAGAGAGCCCTTCTCACGCAAGCGGCGGCGGAAGACTCGCCCGCTTTCACCCGGCAACTCGTACTCGCGGCGGACCAGTTCATCGTGGCGCGGAAGGGTGGTGGGAAGACCGTGATCGCCGGCTATCCCTGGTTCTCCGATTGGGGACGCGACACGTTCATCGCGTTGCCCGGCCTCTGCCTCGCGACGGGCCGGGCCGGGGACGCGGCGGACATCCTCGAAAGCTTTGCGAGCTACCTGCAGGACGGGCTGTTGCCGAACAACTTCGCCGACAGTGCCGCGGGCGCGACCGGGTACAACACGGCGGACGCGTCGCTCTGGTGGATTCAGGCGGCGCGGGCGTACGCCGAGGCGACCGGTGACGCCGCCCTCATCGACCGCCTCCTGCCCGCGATCGTGAGCATCGTCGAGTGGCGCCTCCGGGGGACGCGGTATGGCATTGGCGTCGACCCAGCCGATGGCCTGTTGCGGGCGGGCGAACCCGGCGTACAACTCACGTGGATGGACGCGAAGGTCGGGGACTACGTCGTCACCCCCCGCATCGGCAAGCCGGTCGAGATCAACGCGCTCTGGTACAACGCGTTGCGGACCGTGGCCGGGTTTCTGGGAGAGCGGGGCCGCGCGCGCGCGCGTTACACGGCCCTGGCGGAGCAGTGCCGGGCCTCGTTCGTGGCCCGGTTCGTGCCCGTCGGCGGTGGATCGCTGGCCGACGTGGTCGATGGCCCGGACGGGGACGACTGGACGATCCGGCCGAATCAGATCCTCGCCGTGTCGCTGCCAAATCCGCTGATTGAAGGCGTTGCGGCGCGGGGGGTGGTGACGGCGGTCGGCCACTCGCTGCTCATGAGTTATGGGCTGCGATCGCGCGCCGACGACGGCCCGGACTACCGCGGCGTCTATGGTGGCGGGGTGTGGGAGCGGGATACGGCGTACCACCAGGGAACAGCCTGGAGCTGGCTCATGGGGCCATATGTCGATGCCGTGCTGCGCACATCGGGCGACCGGAAGGCGGCGCGCGCGCTGGTCGAACCCTTCCGCGA
>JAYUAG010000020.1:0-2712 GCA_043741475.1 Thermoflexaceae bacterium
GCCGCCAGACCCTCGCGGCCAAGATCACCGGCACTCTTGGCGTCCTCATCTCGACCACGTTCTTCGCGTCGCTCGCCGAGTATGAGGCCGGGTTGGAGGCCGCTCTTGGTGACACGGCCCGGAATGCGTTCATCGAGAAGGTGGGCGCGCTGGTGACGCCTCCGGGAAGCACGGAGCTGATGCGCACGATCGTGCCGATGAACCCGTAGCCCCGCCCCGCGAGCGGGCTGTGTCACACGGCAGCCGGGAGTCGCGCAGCCGGAGAGGGTGGAGACATCCGCTGGCTCACGCGCGCGGTTCGGAATGCCGGCAGCCGTCCGTTATCAGTCCGTAGCGCGAACGTCAGTGAGCGCTGCGCTCCCGGGCGGCGGATTGTCTAACGCCGCCGGGCCGGGGCTGCCTGGGTTGGTGGATGCGACCCGCTTGCTCACGCGCGCGGTTCGGACTCGTGCTGCAGCGGTCCGCCATCGGTCCGAACCGCGACGGTCACGGAGCGGGCTGTGTCACACGGCTCTCAGGAACGGCGAGCCAGCGATGGTGGAACATCCGCTTGCTCACGCGCGCGGTTCCGTGGTAGCCCGTTGGCAATCGCCCGAACGGCTGTGCTATGATCAGATGGAGCAGACGGCCGCAGGGCCGGAAGCCATCATGGGGACGAAAGGACTCGACAGGGGGCCAGGTAGCCGGATAGCAAGCCGAGGATGGCTGAATCCTCGTAAATCATGCAGCCACAAAGTAGCTGACAACAAACAGCTCGCTCTCGCCGCCTAATTAGCGACGACGTCCACTGATATCCTCGGCCCGGTGGGATTTCAGATGGGCGACGCAATGCCGGGATGCTGCGGAAGGACGCCGATAGTCTCCGCTTAAGACCCATCGGCTGGCCGACTTGCGCGTGGACCACCATCGATAGCAAGCCGGTGAGACCCCAATCGGTGGGAAAGCTTGTAGGATAATTCGGAGCCGTACCTCACTGGACCGGGGGTTCAACTCCCCCGCGTCTCCACCAAAAACAACGTGATGCCCGGCCGATTGGCCGGGCATCACTGTTCCCGGAGAGCGGGGACGCTCGTGCTTTTGCTATGATGGCCGGCGTGACCACTGCGACGCTCCCCCGCCTCCGCATGACCGAAGAGGAGTACCTCTGCAAGTATGCTGACGAGTTGCCGCCCTGGGAGTTCGATAACGGGGAGGCCTACCTCAAACGCGCCATGACGAAACCAGCCCACGTAATTGTCGCTGAAGAGTTCAGTGCAGCGTTCCGGATCCACCGCACCGTCGCCGGCGGTTTCTCCGGTCAGACCCCGACCACGAACACCAGCATCGGCCTCGACCGCCAGTGGCGGGTCCCCGATTTCGGCTACTGGCCGCGGGGCCGCAGAGTTACGGACGGCGAGAACTTTCTGCCGCCGGCACTCGGCATCGAGATCATCTCACCGGGCCAGACGGCGCGGCGGATGCGGGTGCGATGCCGCTGGCTGTTGACGCGCGGCATCGATGTCGTCTGGCTGGTGCACCCCGTCCGCCGCTGGGTCGAGGCTTTCGGTTCCGATCACGCTGCCGTGCGACTGCCGGCAGATGGCGCGCTGGAATCGCGCCACCTGCCGGGCTTCCGGTTGTCGCTGAAGGACCTCTTCGCCCCGCTGGACGAACCGTTGGACTGATTTTCGCTGGCGAGGGGCCCCGCGGTCGTCCTTCAGCGCGTTATGTCTTTGTCCGGCGGGAGCGGCGGCGGTGGGCCGACGGTCGACGTGGCGATGAACGAGCCTGACCCGTCCATCGACCGGCCCTCCTGGTCGACGATGTGCACCTTCGCCGTCACCGGCATGAAGTTGGCCTGCACCTCCGCCGAGACCGTCGTCTTTATCCCCGAGGCCGGCGTGGCCGTCCCGCCCGTGGCCGTCCAATCGGCGCGTGCGAGCGGCAGCGGGACGTCGAACGTGGTGAGGTGCACCGGCCCGCGGCTGGTGCGGTCGTCGCTGTGAAAGACGAAGTCGTTGCCGAGCACGCTGAGCCGCGGCTCGCGCTCGACCACGCGCACGAGGCCTTTGACGACGAGCGCCGTCGCGCTCACATCGACGTCAGCGAGGTCGAAGACGAGCTTCTTCCCCACTGGCTCCGATCCCTTTGGCGGGACCGGCTGACCCGGCCCGCGGGCCGGCCGGGCGATGAGTTGCTGGCGCGGAACGAGCGACGCGGCCACCGCGCCGACGCCCGCAAAGGCGTCGCCGCTCACGAAGCCCAGCTTGATCGCCAGGTTGAGGTAGTCCTCGCCCTGGGGCGCGCGCAGTCCCGGGTAGAGCCCGGCGACGCGCATGATCGTCTTCACGACCGCCATCGCGATGAAGCCACCGCGGGTCAGCGCGATCGCCTGGTTGAAGACCCTGAGCACCACGCCCGCGGCGCCATCGATCCCGGCGTCAATCACCTGCGAGGTGGTCTTGACGAAGCCAACCTGGCGCGTCCCCACCAATTCGTGCCCGATGCTGAGGGTGTCGCGCACCGTCAGCCGGAAGCGGTAGTCCCGCCGGATGCCATCTCGCAGGAGCACGCCGTGGGCCGTCGTATCGATAGTCGAGGATGTGAGGCCCGCACGTACCTCGATCCGGTCGATCCGTGCGGTCGTGTGTTCGCCAATAACGGAGGTGTTCCCTTCCTGCGTCAGGGCGATGTTGGCCATCGCCTGGATCGAGCCGATCGGGATCGAGACGC